>JABJCF010000559.1 GCA_018665625.1 Nitrospina sp.
ATGCCTGTATTTCTCATAGCCCTGTTTTGCTTTTTTCTCGTAGCCTGTGGACCGCCCAGCGATTCCCCGGAGTACAAGATCAAACAGCTTTCCAGTAATATTGAAGATGAACCCGAAGACCCGACTCTGCACTACGAATTGGGAAAGGCCTATATTGAAAAGAAAAAGTACCGCTCGGCACTCAAGTCATTGGTGGAAGCTATTCGTATCAAGGATGATTATGGTGATGCCTACCATGCAAAAGGAATCGCGTTATTCTATTTAAAAAAGTATTTTGATGCGGAAAAAGCTCTCAACAAATCCTTTTCCCTTAATCCAACAAATGCAGATATTGCAACTGATCTGGGCTCCATATTCATTGCAACAGGAAAAGTGAAGAAGTCTTTAAGGTTTCTTAAAATTGCACAAACACGAAACAGCAACATGCATGAGGTTTTTAATAACCTGGGTGCGGCTCATGCCGAAATCGGTCAAAACAAACAGGCCATAAACTACTGGGAAAAAGCACTCGAGCACCATCCTTTTATGGCAGAGGTCCATATCAATATGGGTGTCGTCTACGAAAGGATGGGGAAAAAGAAAAAAGCGCTGGCGGCTTACCAAAAAGCTTTGAAAGAGGACCCTCAAAACCCTCTGGGCCACTACAATCTTGGAGTGATCCATGCAAAAAATCAAGACATGGCTAAAGCAGTAGAATCCTGGGAGAAGGCTCGCAAACTAGACCCTAAAGACGATAAGACATTGGCAAGCCTGGGTTTGGCTTATGAACAATTAGGGGAAAAAGACAAAGCATTAAAAAAAATCTTAAAAGCGATAAAGCTTGAACCTTTTAATTACCAAACTCATTATGCCGCCGGCAGAATACAATCTGATCAGGGTGACTTTGAAAAGGCTACAGAATCACTAAAAAAATCTGTACATCTTGATCCAGAGTTTGGTGATGCTTATTACAGACTAGGAATTGTTCATGACAACCTCAACGAGGGCAGTGATGCCATATCAGATACTTTAATTGCAGAAATCATTTTTCACAAAAAAAAGAAAATGGAACTATATAATAAAATGGGGGTGCAGTTAAAATCCTTATTCGAAAAATACCAGCTAGGAAGGAAAGACTTCAAAGAATTGCAATTACCCGACACTTTAAAAGGGTACGACCTGCACAAAAAACCCAAGAGGATTCGAACCTTCCGAGAGAAATAAAAATAGGGACTACCTCTCCAGAGTAAAAGTAACCGGACCGTCATTCACCAATTCCACTTGCATATCCGCACCAAACTTTCCCGTAGCGGTCTTAATTCCAAAACCTGAAATTTTTTCAACAAATTTTTGATATAGGAGCTGGGCATCCTCAGGACTTGCTGCGTTATCGAATCCCGGTCGACGTCCTTTTCTACAATCACCCGCCAAAGTAAACTGCGACACCACCAGAACCTCTCCTTCTATATCCAGGCAGGACAGGTTCATTTTCCCACTTTCGTCTGGAAAGATTCTTAGATTAATCGTTTTCTCAGCGAGAAACTTCACTTTGTCATCATCATCATCTTTTTCCGCACCAAACAGGACAAGCAAACCTTTGGAAATAGAAGCAATGTTCTCTCCTCCCACAGTTACCGAGGCATGGGTCACTCTCTGCAGTACAATTTTCATGGATTCATTATAAGAGGGATAGAATATTCCCCCGTCTTAGAAAAGACGGCCTTATTAACGGGCACGAAACATTCGATTATCTGAGCCCTCAGGCCCAATCGTGACTTTCACTTCTGCGAAACATTTCGGGCATCGGCCTTCATAGGCATTGCCGCCTTTATTTATATAAATACGGCGATAGACATTACAACACTCAAACATTATGCCTAAAAACTTTTTATTCTTTTCCATTTTCGCAGAAAGTTTAAATTTTTATTTTTTCTTGATGCTTTTTCCTGCGCGCACCTTAGCCTCAATAAAAATACTATGAGAGATTCTCATTGCTTTAGTAATCCGTCTTATTTCTTCTGCTTCATCGTGAGCAATATTGCCATCTGCAGCCGCTACGGCAAAAAGGCATTCCATTAAATGCAGCCGGTCATTGTAAGAAGTCAAACGGTTGATTTCAGTAACCACCTCGTGAAAATCAAAGTCACTCTTTCCCTGCTCTTCTACAACCTCCAAAAGCAAGGTTAACTCTTTTCCCTTAAGTGAAAATTGTTCTGCGAGGCATTTTTTTAAAGCCTTTTTTTCCGCCGGGTCAAACTCGTTGTCCACATGCGCGATAGAAGCCATCAATGTACCCACCATGCAAAGAAAATACAGTCTATCTTCAGGCAATTGAGACACAACTCCTGAGTGGGCGCTTTTCAACTCAATCTTCTTAAGAACTCGCCTCTTAAAATACTTTTCCATATCGGGGTTTGGGTCACGGGCATGCTCGAAAATGGTTTTCTGAAAAAAGTTTCTTATTCTCCCAAAGGATCTTTTTGTGAAAGAAGATTTTTCAAGCCACTCTGAAAATTGGTCAACCAATTGCTTCTCATCCCCCTTCATTCTCTTATGGGCTTGCACCATATTTTCCAAAGCACCCACGATTTCCTTTTTCTCAGTAGGAGTAGAAAGCTCGGCGATCATTTGACGGTACAACAGATCTTTTTCCTTTTTCGAAACAGGAGCATGAAGATAGGGTTTCAGCTCATCCAACTCATGCTTATCTAGATCAAACTTTCTATAAAATGATTTTAAAATATTAAGTTCCGATTGGCTCACCTCCCCATCGGCCCAGGCGACAGTGGTTAAAACCTTGAGGAAGGTCAGTTTTTTAAATTTTGACATATGATTTCTCTATCGTTTGCGTTGAAAAAATTAATATTTTTATTTAATAGACCTTTCCAAATCCATAATCAATCAAAACGATTCAACCATAATCGACTCGACCTTGCAGACCACCCAAACAAGTCCAGAACTTGATCCTGATTTATATCGCCAAACGTCATTTGACCAAACTGCCTGAAACGTGGCAAACGACTGAGGGTTTCATCTGAAAAATTCCATTTACCTCGTCCCTGCAAATAATAAACTCCTTTCGCAGTCAAGATCAAGGCATCTGGATGAGTATTGCCATTTGCATCAAGCAAATATACTTTTGTGGAAGTTACGCGAGGTAGAATTTTATGAGATCTTTTTCTAAAGTTTCCACCCCCGGTATTTTCAAGAAAGTAATTTGTTTCGCCAGGAAACCCGCGATAAATTTTATTAACGGATCGATTTACAACCAGAAGATCGTTGTCCCCATCCTGATCAAAGTCCGCCCAATCGGCGTGCATACTTTCATCAAGGATTCCAGGTAATCTCGAAGAAGTGCGGTCAGAAAATTTCCCCACTCCATTGTTAATTAATAATCGGTTTTGCCCTTTTTCATATACTAAAAAAATATCTACCACTCCATCGCCATCGTAATCAGCAAACGAAGCATCTCGAATACCCGGAGGAAGTTTAGGCATCAATAACGATGTTAAGTTCTCAAAATTTCCATCGCCTTTATTAACCCACATCATCGTCTGGTGAGATTTTTCTATGGAAGGGTTTACCCTGCTGCCAAAATAAAACAGGTCTTTATCACCATCTCCATCAAGATCAATAGATATAACTTTTTCCACTCCTGGCGTCAGGGAGTAAACCCCCTCTTTTTCCTTAGAATAAAAATATCCTTTTTTATTATTGAAAAGAATTCTAGTTTTTGGATTTTCCCTGGTTCCCAAGATTAATATCAGGTCATCACCACCATCCCTGTTTAGATCTGCGCTTATAAAAAAGTTTATTTTTTCTTTATTATTTTGAGTCCATTGGCCTGCTTTATTTTTTACAAAACCCTTCTTCCCTTTATTCACGAGAATATAGAGTTCCGTTTTTGCTTTGTTTAATATCGCAAGATCAGCAAGAGGGTCTTGGTTAGCTCTTAGAAAACTGGCTTGCGCAACTGTAATTTTCTCGATGGGGAAAAGCCGTGTAGCGTCACGAAATCTTTGGCTTGCAGGGTTATCAGCGATATGTTCTTTTGAGGCACTGCAGGCAGAAAGCAGGAAAAGGATCAGAAGTCCTGCAATCAGGGAATTAATCGAACAAGGATTTGGGAAGTCCTTTTTCTGATAGATCAATCTGCAAACCTTCATACGCAGCTATACATTTGGGAAAAAGTTGGCGGGCTTCTGTTTCAAGCTTTTGAATAAAATCATCATTATGAGTAGGATCGTGGTGGAATAAAACAAATTTTTCCACATTTGCAGCTTCGGCAACTTTAAGCCCTTCGCGCATGGTGCTGTGGCCCCATCCTTTTCGCGAGAACTCTCCGTTCAAACCATAGTATTCATCTTCGGTGTACTGGGAATCATAAACTAGAACATCCGCATCACGACAAAGCTCAATGAGTTTTTTATTTGGCTTATCTTCATAATGCTCGCAATCCGTTGCGAAAACCAGCGATTGCCCTTCAGAATCTACTCTATAAGCATAACACCCATTGGGATGATAAAGAGGAGCGAGAGTAATCTTATAGTTTTCCCCTTCTATTATCTCACCCGGCTTCACATCATGGTAAGAAATTTTAGCACCAAACAAATCTGTTTTCACAGGAAAACAAGGGGGATTCATTTGTTGCTTGAGAACCTCTTCAACGGTTAGAGGCAGGCTGGTTCCTCCAAACACTCTGAATTCGTTTCCAGGAACAAAGAAAGGATTGAAAAATGGAAAGCCTTGGATATGATCCCAATGAACATGGCTGAACAATATAGTCCCATTAACAGGCAACTCTTTCATCAAGGACAAACCCAGATTGCGGAAACCTGTACCCGTATCGATGACTATTAGTTCCTTATCACAACGAATTTCTACGCAGGTCGTATTGCCGCCCACCCTGACTGTTTCCGGATTTCCTGAAGGAACGCTACCGCGAACTCCCCAAAATTTTATGTACACAATTGAATCCTTGAATATCGTTTATAGAAAAATTTAGGCACACAGCAAAACAAGATTTTCCCCTCAGGAAAAAAAATAGTGGCGCAATATAAACAATCCTGTTTTCGGTAACAACCGTTTCCTATTTAAACTTGTGATGTATTTGAACTTTCAATTAAAGCGCGTTCCTGTTGGGTTAGCTCTCCCTTTTTCCAGTCACCCTGCAAGGACTTTTGAAAGCCTTTTAAAAACCATTGAATTACCTCATCATATTCTATATCCCCTTGCAAAATCTGATTTAAGGTAGTGGTATTGGTATTGAGAGATTCCAATACTTTTTGGTTTTCTATTTCTGAAGAATATTTTAATAAACCATGTATCAATTGCGGATCCATATCAATAATTACAGACCCGTGTTGCAAAAATGAGGAGTTCAGGCGTCGCTGTGCACTTCCAACAAGTTTTCTTCCACGAACAGTGATCTCGCAATGATTGGCCATAGAAAAGCAAGCGGGGGATCTACCAGACTCACCACTCGAAACGCCACTCTTTTTCCCCGCGACTTCAGCGCCCCCGATTCCACCGATTTCAAGAGATTTCAAAATAGCTTGCGATATCTTTTCGAAAGCCCCTCTTAAGCTCCCCGGAAAAGCAGGATGTGGTATGGGTGCAACCACACAATAAGTCAACTCGAATTGATGCAATAATGCGCGACCCCCGGTAAAACGTCGAACTATCGGAATGTTTTTTTGTTCGCAAGATCCCACGTCAATGTTTCGGGAAATGTCCTGAGAATAACCGATGGAGAGTGTAGGCCGCTGCCAACCATATAGCCTTAAAGTGGCAGGAGATTTACCCTCATTACAAGTCATAAGAATAGCCTTGTCAGTTGCCATATTGAGAATTCCATCAGACAAAGGGTCTAGAATTATTCTCCAGTTATTTTGATCCATATAAAACACCTTCTTCAGACAAAAATTTCTTTTGACTCAATTGCAATCATTCTATAAATAATAGGTATGTTAGAAAAAATCCAGCACAAACAAAAATTCATATTAAACCTGAGCGCTCTATTTATAATTGCATTGGGGAGTCCTTCGTTTGCATTCGAAAAATTTGGCGAACTAAAAAAGCAATGTCGGTCCACGTGTCATCAGGCTGAGCATATTGAAAAATCCCGACAGGACAAACTATCAAAGCCAGAATGCCGAACCTGCCATGTGGGCATTAATTATACATCCCCATTTTCATCACCCCAGAAATCAATGTTTTCTGTAAAAGGTGGACTGCTCTTAAATTCACTCGTACAAAACGTACCCACAAAAAATAAAAAAACAAATCTAATTCAAAATAAAAGCACCCTAAAGGATATGGCTCTAATTCCCGAAGGTGAATTTGTCATGGGTTCCAATGAACGATGGGATGACGAAGCCCCCGAACATATCTCATCTACAAAAGCTTTTTACATGGATTTAAATGAAGTGACTAACGCAGACTATAAAAATTTTATAGATGCGACAGAACATGAAGCCCCTTACCACTGGCCTGAAGGGAATCTTCCTAAGACTAAAGAACTGCATCCAGTAGTTTATGTGAGTTGGTTTGATGCCGACAACTACTGTAAATGGATTGGAAAAAGACTGCCAACGGAACAGGAATGGGAAAAAGCGGCACGAGGCCTGGACGGCCTGATTTATCCCTGGGGGAACCAATGGTCGCTGGACAAATCAAACAACCCATACAAAAACTCAACCGGGACCAAGCCTATTGGTTCTTATCCAGAAGGGAAAAGCCCTTATGGTTTAAATGATATGTCTGGAAATGTATGGGAATGGGTAGACAGTCACTACCTCCCCCATCCGGGAAACCCGGTTACCCGAGCCGAGTATGGGAAGGACAAAAGGGTACTAAAAGGAGGCTCCTGGTTTGATTGTCTTTCATACGGTTGTGGATTGAGCGCACCCACATTTAATAGAAGCTTTTTCACACCCGAAGTAAAAAATAATAGCTTTGGGTTTCGCTGTGCAAAAGACGCAGAGTAACCTTCATCCCCAACATATCAGAAACGATAATTTCAGGGAGAGTATTAAATGAATGCACCTGAGGATGATAAAAAAACCAAACCTGAAATGCCACCCTCACCCGAGCGTGACAGGGGTCCCGAGATCAGCATGAGTCGTAAAATCTTAATAGGACTATTTATTCTGGGGTTTTGGATTTTTTTCTACTGGTTCCGGGAATCTTGATTTAACTTGGAGCGAAAACGTTTAACATTAAGGTTTTCGTTTCCAACTAATAAATCCATAGAATTTTCATCCCTCGCAACAACAGCAATACTTTCCTCTCCAGGCGGGAACACAAGAACCGAATTGGGACTTTTTTCAACCGGACCTGTCGATTGCTTTTTAGGCTCAACAGGTTTTGTTTCAACGAGAGGAGGCGGCATTTCCCCAAAAGCCACGCGGGTTTCACCATAAATCAAACCTTTTGTGTCCTTGGAATATTCTCCATCAGGGTCCAGATGGTCAGTAGCCCCTATAGGTTCAACTAATGGGGGAGGTTCCCGCAAATGCGAAGCATAATCGACATCGACAGCAGGGTTAAGCGCATGCTCGAAAACCTCAATATTGAATCCACGCCCACCAAACACCAGAGGTTTGTCTTGTAGCTTTACGGTTTTTCTAATTCGTTTTTTTGGTTTCGTTGGTTGCTTCTCAAACTTTATTTCGAAAGTCTCTGGTGATACCGTTTCAAAGCGATCAATCGACTGGTAACCAGCATCCGCTTTAAAACCAGAAACAGGCGAAGTCTTCCGTCCAAAAATAAACCTTTTCTTTTTTCCTGCTTCTTGTTCTATTTTTTTCGACTCATCAATTTGAGGGTCAGGTTCCAAGGGCTGCTCGAAATTCATATCCGAGCGCAAGGTAATTGTTATCTGAGGAGGAGAGTCAGGAATAACCACCACCTCCTCTTCTTCCTCACTGGCTCCACAGCCTAAAGAAAGGAACAGAAAAAGACCTGAAATCAGAAAACTCAGCTTTCGGTAAAAATAGTCCATATACATTGATCGTCACAAAACCATAACATCTTGAAGGATAACAAATTTAAGCCTTTTTTAGACAAAGAACCTCCAAAAACCAGAAAAATAACTCCATTAAATTCAATGCTTTACAAACAACCCGGATATTGGTATTCTTTTGTCATCCAATTTATTTGTTGTTTGCAAGAAAGGCATTTCCATGAACACCGGTTTGCGATCTCTTTTAGAGCCACAAAAAGTGGAGTTTCTTAAAAAGAAACTGGAGTTGGGGGAAATATCTCCTGAAGAATGCAAAGAGCTAATGAAAAGGTTGATATTACAGAAGTACGATCGAATTCAAAACCGAAGTTTCCGGGCCAGCATTCTGGGGTTCGGGCGCTCTTTAGAATCTAAATTAACCGCAAAAGCCTAGATAAAACCCTCGCCCACTAGCTTTATCTCAAAAGTTTTTACCCGCATCCAATTTATTCTTTCACTATCCCGGATTGGGGTTTGTGGTTCCCACTATCCAAGGTATAATCCTCTAAGAAAAAAATATTAAGACCCCGGTACAATAAATAATACGCAAGGAGGGATGATGGGCGACAGGGAAAAAGCGCTGGATTTGGCACTCACACAAATTGAAAAACAATTCGGCAAAGGCTCGATTATGAAATTGGGCCAGTCCGGAAGCCTTAAAGGATTGGATGTCATTTCTACCGGTTCCATTTCACTTGATAGTTGCCTGGGGGTCGGTGGAGTTCCCAAAGGACGGATTGTTGAAATCTACGGTCCTGAAGCTTCAGGAAAAACCAGTCTGACCCTGCATATCATTGCAGAAGCCCAAAAAGCCGGTGGTGTGGCGGCCTTCATTGATGCCGAGCATGCTCTCGACCCGGACTATGCACGTAACTTGGGTGTCAATACGGATGACCTCCTTCTTTCCCAGCCCGATACCGGAGAACAAACCCTCGAAATAGCAGAAGTTCTCATCCGAAGTGGAGCGGTAGACGTCATTGTTATCGATTCCGTTGCTGCTCTGGTTCCAAAAGCAGAACTGGATGGAGATATGGGTGATTCGCATATGGGGCTTCAGGCCAGGCTCATGTCGCAAGCCATGCGTAAACTGGCAGGAGTGATCAATAAATCGAATACATGCCTCATCTTCATCAATCAGATTCGAATGAAAATTGGAGTGATGTTTGGCAATCCCGAAACCACAACTGGCGGTAATGCCCTCAAGTTTTATTCATCGGTACGCATTGATATCCGCCGGATTGCTGCTCTGAAAGACGGTGATGAAGTAATTGGCAATCGCACCCGTGCCAAGGTAGTAAAAAATAAAGTCGCTC
>JABJCF010000560.1 GCA_018665625.1 Nitrospina sp.
AAAGATTTATCTGGAGCGGAGTTCCCTGGTTGGTAAAAGATATTGGCTTGAGCGCCATACTGGTCAACGAAAACCTGGAAGGCGGAGAACTCAGGCTTCCTGTTCGGGACTTGATTGACAAGCATTCGCGGCCTGCCGTAGAAGGGGAACCCTGGTTTCCCACCAAAGTTGGAGACTGGGTTATTCTAAATGATGGTTCATACGGCCGGGTGAAACACCAGACTCTGGAACAGGTTGTCCTTGGTTTAAAAGGAGATTCATTAAAGTATTATTCAACGAATGAATTTTTAAACCAATTCCCTCTGAATATTTCAACTGGATTTCGTTACTGCATCGAATTTGGTTTGGATTACAAAATACAGGACAGAATCTGCAAAGAAATCCCAACGATCATTGAAAATGGATTAAAAAATATTCTCGCCAAATATTTTGAGGGGGGCTCTCCTGATTTTAATTTTCTAGAAGTTCGTTTTGACAACCCGGCAGCAAGTTCCTTGAACTTAATGATAATCATCCATGCCGATGGAAAATGCGCTGATCGCTACGAAGAAAACAAACGGGAAATTCAAACCGCTCTGGTTCAAATCTGCAACAAAAACAATTTAACCATTCCCTTCAGCCAGCTCACTATTAATATGGCTGAAAACTCACAGTCCCACGACCCGAAAAATAGTGATTAAATTCGAAGTTTTAAAGAAACACAGTCACTCTTCAGCGCGTCTTGGAGTTCTAACCACACCTCGTGGAAAAATTAACACTCCATGTTTTATGCCTGTAGGTACGCAGGCGACCGTAAAAGCTTTAACCCCCGAAAACCTGGAATCGATGGGAGCACAAATTATTCTGGGAAACACCTACCACCTTTATTTGAGGCCCGGGCATGAGCTAATTCAATCGCTGGGCGGACTCCATAAGTTCATGAACTGGCATCACCCCATCCTTACAGATAGTGGGGGATATCAGGTTTTTAGCATGAACAAACTAACAAAGGTTACTGAAGAAGGTGTGAAATTCAAATCACATATTGACGGCTCAAGCCATTTCATTTCTCCCGAAAAGGCGATAGAAATTCAACAGGCATTGGGCGCAGATATTATCATGGCCTTTGATGAGCCCACCCCTTACCCTTCTGACATTTCTGCTACTCAAAAATCTTTGCAGCTTACCACTCGCTGGGCTAAGCGATGCAAGGATGCTATGCAATCCGAACATCAATCTCTTTTTGGAATTGTGCAAGGGGGGATGCACCCCAGCCTAAGAAAACAAAGCGCCGAACAAATTACCGCATTGGATTTTCCCGGTTACGCGATTGGTGGATTGAGTGTAGGAGAAGAAAAACATTTGATGAACGACATGACAGAGCTGACCGCATCACTACTGCCCGAGCTAAAGCCAAGATATCTGATGGGTGTTGGAACCCCGGAAAACCTATTGACCTGTAGTTCGATGGGGGTAGATATGTTCGATTGTGTCATGCCAACCCGTAATGCCAGAAACGGGAATTTGTTTGTAACCGGTGGAAAAATAAATATCAGAAACGCACAACACCAAAGTGACCCAGACCCTATAGATGTAAATTGTTCTTGCTACACCTGCAAAAATTATTCTCGGGCTTATCTTCGGCACCTAATTATGGCGGGGGAAATTCTAGCCATGCACCTTCTTACAATACATAACTCAACTTTTTATCAAACCTGGATGAAGAACATTCGACAGGCCATTGAAGAAGACATCCCTTTCTCTTTCACCTGGCAAGACGGTTCCGAATAATTCTCTCCCTAAGAATCTCTTATAACTCCGTGAATCTTGAATTCATTTATGTCGTAACCCGAGCGTTTTGAAAGAGAGGCTTGAGCAACAGCTTTTAAAATTTCCACTTTTTCCGAATCCATCCACTCTAAAAACCGTTCAAAAACCTGCTCAGGAAAATACAATGTTAGATTCAGCTTCGCTCGCTGATAAACAAACCCCGTTTGCATAGGGTTACTCCGCAATGGTTTGTACTCAACATGACCTTGGAGCATATAATCCGCAATCTCTCTCCATTCTTCACCAATTTTTAACAGGTTCTCTCGAACCAAAGAAAGGAATCGCCCCGGTTCCGGAAGTTCATAGGTATAACTTTTCATAGAATAATTTATCCAATCAATTTGGCGCGTAATGCCAAAAAAAGCGGTATTTCCTTGCGCGAACGGTTCTCCGCTTTTGCTCTTTTCCCTGGCAGGCTCTTTTTATTTGATATCCATTCTTCCAATCCATCCACAGCAAAGCCGGCTCCTGCAAGCGCAGTCACATAGCTTTCAAGAGGGCGGTGATAGGTAAGAGTAAAAGAATCTTTATCTGCAAAAGGAGGTGTGAGAATGGGAACATTGGTTTCCGTTCTATAGTGATCAATTCTGCGATATTCAATTTTTTTCTCTTCGTCCCAGCCCCAGTGAGTCTGTCGGGGAATACGAAAACAGGGATGCGTCATCACTACAACGAAATGACATTGTGGTTTTAAACCTATAGCTGCATTTTTAAATAAGGCCTCAATATTTTCGATATTCTGGATGGCCATCAAACAAGCCATTCCATCGAAACGGTCTTTTTCAAAGTTTTCAGAATCAGCAACATCACCAACCCGAAAACGCACCTTAGAGCCTGTACGAGATTTAGCATGATTTATTAATTCCGCTGAAGAATCGAGCCCTTCCACACGCATCCCTTTTCCAGATAAAAAACGGGAAAAAACTCCCTGCCCACAAGCCAAATCAAGAATCCTATCCCCCTTTTTAGGGCTCAGCATTTCAAACACACCCGGCATGATAATATCTTTTTGGAAATCTGTGCCCTGCGATCCGACTAATGTGTCGTACCAACGCGAGGCCTGATCCCACAAAGTAATCTCCTTTTTCGAAGGTGGTCTTTTTCCTCTTTTATTCTCTGGTTTTCTTTTCAAAATATTACCTTATTAAATTTGTAGCCTCTGGTATTCCAACTGGAAGGAACAAGAAAAATCATTTATAATTTTAAATCATTGGAGAAAAACAATTTACTCGCCATTAGAATTCAACCCCAGGTTAAAACTCCTTATGCAAAAACTAAGACCGCAACAATTATTTCGGCTTAAGCTCTTCCTGGTTTTTCTTTCTCTGTTCATCCATTCCTGTGCAACGCTTGATCCGTTCAAACAAAGCCAAGAAGAATTAGACCTTAAAATCAAAGCATTTAATTTTGAATTCGAGAGCAAGGCAATGGAACGATCTTCTAGATTTGTTCATCCTGATTATAGAGAAGAATTTCAAAAGAAATCCTTACAAATAGTTAAAAACGTATCTATTCTGGAAGCCTCCACACTTGACTTAATATTACTCAAAGATAACAAACCCGTTCCTTCGACTTCTTCAATCTTTGAGCAGGATTTCGACAAAGCCGAATTAAACGTTCGCTATCAACTTTCTGTTTTGCCCAGCACAAAGGTAAAAACGATGATAGTCAAGCAGGAGTGGGTCAGAGTTAATGGCATCTGGTTTCTTATTCCTAATTTAGACCCGTTTTTAAATTAAAACCTTAGGCTCACAACCCCTACAAGCTTACAGCTTAACCTCTACCGCATGGTTTAAAGATATGGTGGTGGGAGTGACCTTACAATTCATCCCATAAAGTTCCACCCCTTCTTTCTCTGCCCGGCGCAAACATTCACCAAACTCAGGATCAATTTCATCATTACAAGTGATTGACTGGGTATCTGATCGTTGTGAGACAAATAAGACTGCTGCACGATAACCTTTTTCACAAAACTCAATTAATTCTTTAACGTGTTTGATGCCTCGCTGAGTTGGGGCATCAGGAAATTTCCCAATACCATCTTCAACCAAGCTTACAGATTTAACCTCCACATAAGCGGCACCCCTGGGAAAACCCAGTCGAAAATCGAATCTACTGTTACCTGCTTTTACTTCGCTTGCAAAACTGGAATAACCTTTTAAGAAAGGAAGGGATTGTTCCATCAACGCATTGCCTACAAGAGAATTGGCAAACGCTGGAAAAGTTGAAACCCAGATAGAGCCATGCCGAACCAGAACAAGCGTATAATCCGTTTTACGTTTTTCGGAAGGCTGGTGAACCAACTGAACCTTTCGCTGGGCAAGCAACAAACCGGGTAACCGGCCTGGATCAGGGACATGAGCCAAGACCTCTTTCCCGTCAATCTCAACCCGCGCCAGATAACGATTCGGTCTTTCCAGAAACACACCCTCTACGATCTTTTCACCAAATCTCATAGATTGGACTCCAAAAGTAAACAGAGTTTATGGCAGATAAGAGGATTGGAATCAAACGGTGAACAACCGCTTAGTGTTTACCGCTTTCTTTTCCTGCATCCAAATTGACAGTTTTCTCAAGATGCAAAAGAGATTCAACAGAGGGAGACACGCGGTCAATGAAAGGCTTCGGGTACAACCCGATCAATAAGATCAACAGGCAGGCAGGAAGAAGAAGTTTGAATTCACATGAATTAATATCTGAAGCGTTTTCAGAATTAGGTTTTTCCTGCATAGAACCCTGAAACATATAAAGCATATATATCGAGGCAAACACAATAGACAAACCACCCATCAATACCAGGATGCCTGCCATACCATCCAACAATTGGGAAGTCCACACCCCCATCAATATTAAAAACT
>JABJCF010000561.1 GCA_018665625.1 Nitrospina sp.
CAGAGCACATTGTGTCGGTGCTCCATATAAACCTTGCATGCGATATCTTTTGATGCCTTTTCCAATTATGTTCCGCACATCTTTATAGTCTTCAATTTCTCCGAATATCTGACGAATGGCTTCGGGCTTTAATCCATTGACGGCACGCCCCATAGCATCGCCTACAGCCATTCCCAAAAAACTACCGATGACTTTATCGGAATCAGAATCCATGAGGATTGAAATTTAGTGAAGATTAAATGGAAAGAAGTTCAGTCGGGTAATTTTGCTCGGCTAAAATCATTTCTGGTGACGATTCTCCGAGAGCCTGACGGGCAGTGATTTTTGCCAAATCCGGATGGTTGTTGGTCTCACTCATATGCATCAGCACAACCAACTTTAACCCAGAATGTTTTACCGATGCCAATAACTCACCACAGGCTTCGTTGGAAAGATGCCCCACACCACTTTTAATTCTTTTTTTGGTCATCCATGGATAAGGACCTGCCTCAAGCATGGAAACATCGTGGTTGGCTTCGACTAATAACGCATCGAGGTTTTGCAGTTTACTTTTAACTTCAGGGGTTACCCTTCCCAAATCTGTAGCAATGCCCAGACTCTTACCTTTATAACGCACGACAAAAGCCACTGATTCTTCCGCATCATGAGGGGTGGAATAAGGCTCTACCGAGAGTTCTCCAAAATGCACAGGCTCATCTTGTCGAATCGTGTTAAAAGAATTTATCTTCCCTATAGTATTATTAGCCCGGCGCCAGGTTCCCTCCGTTGCATAGAAAGGAACTTCGTGTTTTCTTAAAAGCGGCCCGATGCCACGAATATGATCCGAGTGTTCATGCGTCGCGAACACGGCATCCATCCCAGAAAAACTTCGCTCAATATGAGCCATGCGTCCTGAAAGTTTTTTTTCACTCAAACCCGCATCAATCAAAATGCGTTTTTCGCCCGCTTCAATGTAAACCGAATTACCGCCGCTGCCACTGGATAAAATAGAAAACTTTAAAATGGGAGGAACCTCTTATAGGAAAGTGAATTTAAGGAATGCAAAATGTTGAGAAACTATAACTTGGGAAATTGTACCACAGAAACGAAGTATTTCAGGTAGGTCAAAAATTTTTATTGTCAGGTTTCCTGCCAGGCGATGACTTTTACTTTATTAGAAAGAAAGGGTGCCACAATATCTCCATTATAAGTAACTGTCAGACTGCCACTAATCGTATTACTTGTTACCAGATTTTCCGAGGTGTCCACATCTGCAGCGATTAGAAAACCCTCTAAAGTAACTGTTCCAGAAATAGACAATTGCTCTTTCGCAGCCATCATCCCCTGAATAGTATTTGAAGGATTTCCCGAAAATTCAATATCTGTTCCTGCAACTAAAAACAAATTTTGAATATCGGCCGTATCGTTTGCGTCTTTATAATTTGCGATATCTGCATTGCCACCAAAATTTATATAACCTTCCGCAATGATTGTGGTTTGCCATCCTGCGGGTGACCCTGTTGTTGAAAAATCACCTTCCACATAAAACATCCCATCTGTAATAGTGCTGCTGCTGGCTTTCCATACTCCAGACTGTTGTTTAAGACCGGCGAACAAGGCGTTTCCATCTCCCGTCGAAGAAGTAGTCCAGTTGCCTCCACTAGGGCTTGTGAATGTGTAAATATTTCCGGATGAAACTTCTTGAATCGTGCCATCACTTTTTAAAATATAATCGCAATAAGATTTGAAGTCAGAAGGTTCTACAATGGGGATATCTTGTGGAGCCACACCCCCTGAAACACAGCCGGTTCCCGTACAACTGCTCGATGCCGTAGCCCCCTGTGTGATGGTGGCACTGCTTCCACTAATGGTTACCTCACTATTCGAATGAATGCTGCCATTGGTTCCACCTACTGTGAAAGAACCGTTTCCACCGAGATCCCCTTCGGTTGTTATGGCATTATCTCCCCTAAAGAGCCTCCGCGTAACAACAGCCTCCAGAGTAACTGAGAAGGCCCCTTTGTCACCTTGCGAGGTTATGATAAGAGTATTGTCATCATCATCGGTAGTGTCGCCATCGTTATCATTATTATCTGAAACGGTTACATTATAAGTACCATCTGCATAACTAATATTTGTTAACTTTGTGGAGTTATTGGAAATGAGATCTTCCAGCACCTCATCGAATCCTCCAGAGGCAACCTCATCACCCGGACTGTTACCGGTGGAATCATAATTCATCAAGTCGATCGCCTGCTGAACTCCTGCTTCTGCAATATAAAAAGCTTCGCGGGTTTTGTAATATCTTTCAGTACGCTTCACATCTTGAGCCGACCATTGTGTCGCTACAACTGCCAAAGCTCCCATTACCACCAAGATAAGTAGGGTGATCGGTAAAGCCACACCGTCTTCTTTGCTCAGCCATTTCTTCTTCAACATATTTACGCCCCCGAATTTCTCAATGAAATATCTGATTCAAACTCGATAACACCGTCGGTCACATCATCCGGGTCAACCATTTCCAAAGCAATCCCTATCTTGGTAACATCTGCGGCAGCCCCCGCATCATAAGTAAACTCCAACAATGAAATGGATGGATCACTTATTAGAGTGGAAACTGCTCCATCAATACTTTTTTTAATAGCTGTCCCATCCTGAAAAAGAATTACCGTGTTGTATTTATTTATGGTGACCAGCTTGGAGTTTTTTGAATAGGTAAAATCAGACCCTGCGGCGGTACCAATAGGAAGGCTGGTAGAGGTTGGGCTGCCACTAACGGTATTTAACTCAGAAACCCGGAAACTGGGATCGTAAATTACAATATCGTCTCCATTAGAAAACTCGCTTGCGTCCACCACAGTGACAGAGTTTGAACCGGATGTAATAGCTGTGGTCCCGGCGCTTCCCGGAGGAGTGGTTGTGCGCACATCAAATAAATTAGAACGGAACGTTACTGAGTCTGTAGCAGAAATATCTGTCACCCCCATACCGGGTGGAAGACCAAAACCTGCCATTCGCACCTCTTCTGCTAAAAATTTTATGAGGTGTCTTCCTTTGGCGCGTATATCCGTATCTTCACTTTCCTTACTAATGACCTTATCTTCCTTCACAAACATAAAAATCACCACCCCAAGCACCATGATTCCTAGCGTGGCTCCGATAAGAATTTCAATTAAGGATGCGCCCTTGGAACTTTTAAAAAGATTTTTCATAAAATTATTGAGTCATATAAGTATTCAAGGAAACCGATCTCCCCGCATTGTCCCAAGAAACCGTCACTCCAACATTAGTAAAATAATCGGCACCACTAATTGGAGTAATACTCCAAGTTCGAGTATAAATCGCATCTGTTCCTCCAGACACACCTTGAGAATCGATGGCCTCTCCACCTGCTGTGGCAGTCCAAGACTGAGTAGAAGAGTCATAAACAGGAGAATCGAGTGCATCTGCATCTGACAAAATCACTCGCGTTCCCAATTCCTTGAGTTCTTCAATTTTATCCTGAGCCAGAGTCACGGCAACGCTGCTCTTTTTACTAACCGCGTTTCTTTCAATTACCGCCCCCGATAACACGCCATAAGCGAGAAGCCCTATACTGGCAAGAGCAACTGCCAAAATAACTTCTATAAGCGTTAACCCTGAATTTTGCTGCAGTCGATTCATATACGAACTAGAATATTTTCTTTTAAATAAAGCCTATGCTTAATTATGGAGTAAAAACAATTTTTGGCAATCCCACAATCGTGGGGGGGTGTAGGCAAGCCAACCAAGCCTGGGGCTGAAATCTATTGGAAAAGGGGGAGGTGTCTCTCAATCTGTCAATGATGTGGACTTTACTTTATTTTCGTACTTACGGATTTCTTTTTCTGTTTTTTTCATACTTTTTTTCAAACCTTCAATAACCTCATCAAGGGATTCATTCGTGGTCCAGTTTTTTGGTTTTTCATCCATCTCTTGCAGTTCTCTAATTTTTGTTAGCTGCTTTTGCCTTGACTCACGGGCTTGCTCCAAAAGTTTTTGGTAAGACTCTCTTTCTTCAACTGGACTTTTCACCTCTTTATTCCGGGTGACTTTTGGCGGCACCGGCAGGGCAGGTTTTATCGGACCTTTTTCATCTACCAGAGGAATGGTTTCTTTTTCGCTTGATGGTTGATCTTCTTTTGGAGGAGGAGGGGCAATTTCGCGAAAGGTTTTTACTTCCGCATCCTCATTTTGAGGTATTTGCGTAGGGTCATTTGTGTAGTGGACTTTCCCGTGTTCATCCACCCACTTGTAAATTTTGGCTTGGGCTGGCTGACCCCCTATAAAGAACCAACACATAACCAAGATTAGCGTGAGCGTTTTCATGTCTGGTATTTTACTGCAAAACTATCCGTAAATAAAATAGCTGGCCTGGATAATTTTTAAATCTTTTACAGAGGGTTTACGACAACATCATCGAAAGTAGTGGTGTTGGTAGACACAATTATTCCTATTTTCCCCTGCGTGTAAGATGCATTGGTTGCAGTGATATCCCAATCCACCGGTTCTGTCTCACTCGTTTTCCAAAATTTAGCGTTGAGCGTATCATCTTCAACACTCGCCTTTAGGGTATAAAAATCTCCACTATCAAATGTTACAGATTGACTTGTTAATACCGTATCGCCACTACTATAATCCACAAGCTCCAAAACATATTGGTGAGTACTTGGACCTCCCGTACATAGAGTGCAATATATTCTTGCATGATATTGCTGGGTGTAACTTTGATATCTTAGAACAAGCCCCACATATTCACCTGTTCCCAACGACCCGTTACGTTTGATTTGTATTGAGGTTTCATAATCTTTCCAGGAGGCGCAACCATTTGATGAAAGGCCTTTGTCATTGGAAGCTGATTTATATTGTTGACTCGCCACATTCCAGTTTGCGTCGCCTTCTTCCGTCCAACCATCACTGTCACCATCATCAAAGTCTTCTGTAAAAATACCATTTCCCGAATTAAAAGAAACCGGGATGGCATTGAACACCGGATAACCTTCTCCATCGATATCAATCAGAGCGCTGGCAGAAAGGGTTGCGGAAACACTGGGGGATTCCCAATCATAAGTAAGGGTAGTGGTTGCATTTCCCGCCCCCACCGTTGCATTGGATGCGGGGCTGACCGTGCCATCGCTGGTATTAAAGTTAACCGTCACACCGGAATGAACCCCTTCCCCATCTCCATCCACCACGCTCGCTGTTATTGTTGATGAACTGTCAGGACAACTTACTTCAGTAGGACTGGCCACTAAAGAAATTTTTCCCCAGGGAGAGGTAACCAGGTTTCGTGGCGAGGAAATAGCTGTATAAGTTTCACGATGGTAACTATCATTGTATGAGGAGGACCCGCCTGTGGTAGCAACACTGCCAGAATAATAAGTACCACTGTTCACAAAATTAGCGTTCGGGTCTTCATCTTTTGAACGAGTGACTATATCCATTTCCACTTTTCGAATATCATTCAACTCATCATCAGGAATGGTATAAGGCGGAACGGGCACACCGTCACTATCTACAGCAACGCCATTTGGTAGAGGGTCGCCATCTTTATCCCAAAACCGGATGATTACGTTGTCGATATTACGCGCTACTTTACTCTTCAAAACGTCACTATCATCGTTGTTTGGAGTAATGCGGTAAAAATGAAAAGGGGGATCCCCCAGCCCCAGAGAAATATCGTAGTCACGTGTTTCTGTGCTGGTTACTGTGCCATCCCCATCTTCATCAAAATATGGAGAAATGGTGAAGGTTTCATTGTCGGTTACCTCTGGGTTTGAAACCGCATAAGTCATGACTTCATCGTTTTGGATCGCACCATCATTGTCGTCGTCAAAAACCATAGTCACATAATGGTCTGATGCGGCGAGGAATCTTTTTCCGCGGCTGACGTTATATCCTGCGTTTTGCACACTACGGGTAACGAAGTCCACGGCAGCCCTGCCGTTGGCCTGCATCTCGCCCAACTGACTTTGTCGTTGAAAGGTTTTAGTCTGCGTTTGCATGACGCCCGCCACAAGGCCAAGGAGAATTAAAGAGATCGCGGTTCCAACCAGGAGTTCTGTCATGGTGAACCCGTTCTCATCCATTTTGATTTTATTCAATAACTGTTTCATTATTTATACCTCGTCTAAAAAGCTATTCCAGAAAGCCCACCCGTTCCACACTGAATATGGACGGGATAAAAGGCGGCCAGAAACTTGGGTCTTGAAATCTCACATCCCAACCCCAGTTTCTAGTTGGACCTGAATAACAATTTCCACCCAGACACCAGAGCCCATCGGCCTGTTCACTGTCCCAAAGATTGACAAATGATCCACGAAAATTCAGTGCGGCTCCCGTCCACCATTCATGAAGACGCGGATAAGAATGCACCCCACCACTATAATTGGAACCATTTTCAGCGGTGGGATTGTGCCCGGCAAAAAGAGCTCCATAAACCGTGGTCTCAGACCCGCGATAGTTGTTATAAAGTTGGCTTTGAGTGATATTACAAGTCTTCGTATTAAAAGCATTGGAGAGAACATTCATGGCATCTCCCACCAATGCCACCCCTCGAGTGTTAATGGTATTAAAATCGCCATGAATATAAATCGGGTTATCTGTAGCCAGTGTAGTCTCATCGGATAATTGCGGGCTCGATGTAGCATCGATAGTAATTAATCGAATGGCTTGTAGATCAGTTTCCGTATTGGTATAAGAAGCATCCGGCGAACGAGAGGTGTATATCAGCATGCCATCTCCTGCCAGTGCAAGATTCTGATCCTCGAGATAGGCTTCATACCAAAGTCCCAAAGCATAAAGGTCTATGTCTGTGGTGTCCACAGCCCGTTCGTCTTCCCGACAATCTTCAAATGCCTCGTCGACCTCGCGAATGATCGGCATCGGCAGGCCCACTATTGGGTTGCCGGCAGAAGATTCGCCTGCCAAAATCAGATCAGTAACATCGGTATAAGTAGGTCTTGAAACATGAACTTCTATTTGGTTTGCACCTAATCCACCCGTTCCAATAATGGTCATACCATCGATGGTGTCTTTCCCCGGTGCTTTGGCTCGGTCTTCATAAAAACTATCGCGTTTGAATAAATCTTTAGAGGGTGTGGTGTAAGGCTCTTCATTGATCAACACATAATTATTAAATCGAGATTCCTCACTCGCTTCATTCGAAGAAGTAATACTTGCACTCAGCGTTTCATATTCTGACGAAAGGAATGTAAGCCCTGTACCAGAAGTTTTTATGTTAACGGTTCCGGCGTAACTGCTGCCGCTATTTTTTGCATAGGTATAAATATTACCGACAGCAGTCATGGAATGAGGTGACATACTGTCGTCATCATCGTAGTTCCGCAAATTAATATCGTTGTAACTTGAAGACCCAATATAAATATCAGCATTAGAATGAATGCGGCCCCAGCTGTTCATATCTGGACCTGGGAATAACTCAAGGTCAGCAGAGTTTCCACTTTGACCGTAAAACACAAAGTACTGAACCAAAGGAGTTTCCAATATTCGAACCGTTTCAGTAACCGATTCTCTTGAAGAATCTTTTATAGATGTCGATTCAGAATCAATGTCATAGGTATGAGCATAATGATAAATAATGGTATTGCCCACCACCGTCTGATAAAGAAAAGGTTCTAGCGGGTTTTCAATTTTATATTTAACAGCATAGTTGCGGTAATTAGCTACATTGATATATCCATTACCATCCGCGCCTGCTTGATCTGCCGATTCGGTGTAGGGGATTAAATCTTCAAATTCATTGATGATATCGTTCACCGCGAGGTCGAGCCCAACTTCTGCAGAATAAAAAGCGTTCTTGCCTTTTTTATGAGCTTCAGAAGTTTCCAGGTTTAAAGATATCGACTGCATCGCGGCAAAGGCAACTGCCGCTGTCGCGGCCATTACAAACATATAAATTAACATGGTGCTACCCTGTTCCTGCCGGGCTTGCTTTAAAATAATGTTGTTAATTAAATTTTTCATTCTATGAATTGCCTCCTGTGTATTACCGATGCCATTTCTACATTTTTTGCCTGGCCGCGGCTATCGGTCCAATCTGTTGTGACTAAAATTTCAAGCATATAAATGGAAGTGGGCTCCTCAAATTTTTCGTCTCCGCCAGAAGGATAAACCTGCAACTGCCAGGTGATACTGAAATCGCCATCCTGTTCTGTTTTTGAGTAAGTCCAGTCATCATCCTCGGTCAATCCTTCATCCGTCAAATAGTCTGTGACAAGATAGTTGAACCCATACACACCACCTGTGGGTTCATTCGCGGAAAATCGTTTTACTTCTTCAATTTTATTTGTGGTCTTCATGGTGGCTTCTGTCACCAGCCTTGAATTATTCTGAAAAAAGATTACCGAATTCGCAGCCTTGATAAGACCAAATATTCCGACAGTCAAAATCGCCATGCTGATCACCACTTCTATAATGGTAAACCCTTTCTGATTTTGGCTCTGTTGAGATAAATTATTTACGGCTCTGGATATTATATTTTTCATATTCATTTCCATGGAGGTGTCTCGACCGCACTGTATTTCCAATAATCTACCCCGCCTGTGGCCTGTAAAACCGAAATCAAACGAGCCCGATCATCTGTTTCTCCAATATCATTCAGGTGTAACAAAAAAACCGAACCACTTGAGCTAGCCTGCCCCCTGGAATCGAATATCACTTGTGGGGTCCCGCCAAACGAAACCGCAGAGGTAACATTATTACCATTGTCATCTGTGATACCTGTGTTGTATGCAAACTGAATGCTATTTTCCAGAATCGAAGTTCTTGAGTTTTCTCCAGCATCAACATTGCCATCATCATTTGTATCTTCATGAATCAAATAAGTATGTGCTGTGGTATCAAAAGTCACCCGTACATTGTTATTGCTTTTTACAGCCGTGGTTCGGGCCAGCATTAAATCAAAATAAACTTTCTGCGCCTGACCATCGATCTCATGCTTTTCTTTCCATTTGGAAAAATTTGGAATTGCTATCGCTGTCACTATTCCTATGATTGCCATAGTCACTACCATCTCGATTAAAGTGAAACCTTCTTGAGGTTCAGGGAAACTCTCAAACCTTTTGAACTTTCCTTTAGGTAACATTTTAGTTTCCTCTGGTTATCCTCTTATCCAGTAATAGCAAGATAGAGGCCAAAATTTTGAAGGCAATAGCAGCAAGAATAATATAGCTTTAAATTCAATAGCTTGTGGAGGCGGGAAAAATTTCACCCCCACAAACAGGGGATAAAAAAATTTTGCAGTGCTGTAATGATTTTATCTTATTTTATACATTTTTTACGTTTTTCGCACATATTTTCTTGGAAAAACACCAAAAGAAGGGGGGGCAATTGACCCGCTATTTCTTTTCTGATTCGGCGGGGGCTTTTAGAGCTTCCTCAAGTTGCTCTATAAATTTTGCTTCACTATCTGCCTGCGCTTTAAGGCGGTTGGCCATTTTGTTGACTCGTTGGCGTGTGTTTCTCAGCATTTGTGGCAACACTTTTTTAAGCCTTTCATCTTCCGCAATCATTGTTTGCAAAAAATTTGTTACTTCTTTCAACAAAGGCAATTGTAAAGCGGATATTTGTTTCACTAAATCTTGTTTCTGTGGAATGGTGGCGATTACAGCATTTCTAAGTTTTCTCAACTTCGTCAGCCTTGAGGTTCTATTCGACAAGGGGTATGCATAAATGGAATCATATCTAGGCATGTCTTCCTCGAAAAAAGCAATGACCGCATTTGCAGCACTTTTTTCAGCTTCGGTCAATCCTGTAGATTTTTTTTCGGAATCTTTGTCCTTGATCTCCTCTGGAGCAATGCTTTCCTTTGCATCTTCCTTTTTTTTGGCTTTCGTGATTTCTTCTTTTGGACTTGTTTTAGGCAGAGGCCGGAACTTCATTTTATCCTGGCGAAACTTTTCAGGAACGTTATTGGGATCATCCGTAAAATGTATTTTCCCATTCTCGTCCCGCCACTTATAAACTGCAGCCTCCGCCCCATCAATGTATGGAAATAGAAAAATCACCCCGACGAAAAATAGAATAATTTTTTGAATGACTGGGCTCATGGTTGCGCTTGGGTAGTTTAAACTTGGGTATGCAGCATTTTTAAAATATCTTCTTTCGGCAGGTCATCGACAATTTCAATAACACCAATTTCTTTAACCAAAATAAACTTAATTTTATTATTCATGGTCTTTTTATCGTGATAAAGAGAATCAATGATTGTTTGCGGGTCCAGATCAGGCATATCAATCGGAAGACCGCATTTTCTTACCAATTCGCTTAGCCGTTTTGTAATTTCTTCCTGACACTTTCCAAGTTGTTGCGATAGTTTTGCAGCATGCACCATTCCTATTGCTACAGCTTCTCCGTGAATGAATCGAGAATAAGCTGTCAACGCTTCAAAGGCATGGCCCAAGGTGTGACCG
>JABJCF010000562.1 GCA_018665625.1 Nitrospina sp.
ACCCTAAAATAAAAAAATTAATAGCATAGGGAACCGACCTTTCTGGAAAAAACATGGACAAAATAGAGTTATTTATATATTATTTCAATACAAAGGTTTACTGAGTTTTAGGCTTATAAATTTAATCCAACGGAGTCTTTAAGGGTGAGAATATTATTTGTAGTGTATGACAATGGATCATATGATCATCATTTCCCGATGGGACTGGGTGCAATTGGCGGAGTCCTTAAAAAAGAAGGGCATGAAATTGAAGTCTGGAGCCAAGATATGCACCATTGGCCCGACGACTACCTGAGGATTTTCCTGGATGAAAATAAATTCGATGTTGTAGTGGTAAGCCTTATTGCAGGTTATTACCAATACAAAAAGGTGCTGGCATTATCCAGAGCCATTAACAGCTCTAAAAATAGACCTACCTATATCATGGGTGGATATGGCCCGACCCCCGAACCTAAATACTTTTTAGATAAGACAGAATGCGACATCATATGCCTCGGCGAAGGAGAAATTACCGCAGTCAAATTGATGGATGCTTTAGAAAATAAAACTCCTCTTGAAGATGTCCCAGGAGTAGCCTGGAAAGATATTCAGGGAAATTTGCAGCAGACGGAAAGAGCGCCACAAGTTGAGGATTTAGATAGCCTTCCCTTGTACCCTTATGAATTATTCCCCATGCATTACTACAGGATGGTTCAGCTTCCACGAGCCCAATCAACTGATTTTTGTTTGCCCATGATGTCAGCTAGGGGGTGCACATTCGTTTGCACCTTTTGTTACAGAATGGATCCCGGCTACAGAAAAAGAGATCCGAAAGCTTTATTGGATGAGATTGAATTTCTACAAAAGGAATATGGAATTACAAGAATTACGTTTCAAGATGATTTATTGATGTCATCGGTTGAGCACACCTACGAAGTATGCAATGAATTTATAAAAAGGAACATTCCAGTAACTTGGGATTGCAATGGAAGGTTAAATTATTGTTCCCCGGATTTATTAAGGTTAATGAAACAAGCAGGATGCGTATTCATTAACTATGGAATTGAATCCATGGATCAAAAAGTCCTAAATGAAATGAAAAAAGGGTTGTCACCCAAAATGGTTTTAAAAGGAATTGAAGACACGCTGGATGTAGGAATTAGTCCCGGATTCAACTTTATCTTTGGAAGCCTTCATGACACTAAAGAAACATTGAAGAAATCAGTGGACTTCTTGCTAAAATATGATGATTTCTCACAAAAAAGAACCATCAGGCCGGTAACGCCCTATCCAGGATCGCCTTTATACTTTACGGCTATAGAAATGGGGCTCTTGGATAAAGATAATCCGTGCGAAGATTTTTATGAACGGAAGCATTTAAATTCAGAATTTATAAGTGCTAACTTCACAGATTTGACTGATGAGGAGTTCTATGAATGCCTCAATTGGGCCAATAAAAAACTCATGAAAAACTATTATGATGTGCAAAAACATAATACTCTGGAACAAATTGAATATTTGTATAAAACAAAAGATGTTTCATTTAGAGGGTTCCGTCGATACGGTGGGGGTAGTATAGCCCGAGGACAAGAAACCAAAGTTCCCGAAAAAGAAGTAAACTGGGAGGGTTCTCAAGTCAATGATGCCAATAGATTTAGCAATCATCAAGGTGGCCAAACGCGCAAAATTGATGGGGTGGAAAGATACATTCCTAAAGAACCTATTTTTGAAGAAGACGGTAGAGCTAATCTTTTCAATATTTCTAGAAAAACGCAAGCACCCAGTCGGGTATTCCAGTAAAAGCTATATATGCATGCCAAGGTATAGAGACGCTATTAGTATTAGAACCAGATCTACACCGATTATCACCACTTAAATGTTAAATCCTTCATACTCGGGGAAACTCTCTCACTAGTCGGTTATGGAAGGATCCTTTTGTAATTTTTGGAATAAAGAAAGAAAATTAAACATATGAATGATAGCCCAGTGGTTTTCAAACATAAAAAAAGGAAAGCCCTTTCAGCGCCCATCATGATCAATTTGGAGCTGACGGATGCCTGCAATCTCAAGTGCCGCCACTGTTATAATTTCTGGCGTGAAGACCCGATGAGCGCAAATGCATCTCTCGACAATGATCATATTGATAAAGTGATTGAAGAAATCAAAAAAGCCGATGTTTTCCATGTGGTGCTTACAGGAGGCGAACCCTTCGCAAATTTCAGTACTCTGGAATATGCGCTTCGTCGTCTTACAGAAGAAGGTATTTCTACCAGCATTAATTCGAATCTAATGTTGGTAACCCCTGAAAAAATTCAAAAACTTAAGGACGCCGGTTGGGATCATGTTTTGACCAGCCTTGCATCTTATGATGCCGCAACTAACGATGACTTAATGAATAAAGAAGGTACTTTCGATAAAATCATCGAAGGTATAAAAATGACCGTGGCAGCAGGAATACGCGTGAGTGTCAACATGGTGATCGCAGAAATAAATAAAGATCATGTTTATGAGACTGCAAAGTTTTGCGCTGAATTGGGATGTCAAAAAATGTTTGGAACACGCTTGGTTCCATCTGTAAATCTCGAGGAACCCTCTGAAACCGATCTAAAGCTGAATCAGGAAAGTGCCCGCAAAGCGGTTGACGATATGATACGAGCCAAAGACGAGTTTGGAATCGGGATTGGCACATTGATCAGTTACCCACTTTGCCTTTTGGGAGATTTGGAAAAATATAAAGACTTCGTTGGACGGGGATGTCCGGCCCAAACAGGGGTTCGAATGTCTCTCAATGCTGATGGCACGGCACATGCCTGCACACATGAATCAGAGGGGTATGGAAATATTCTGAAAGAAGGCGTTAAGCCTGTATTTCAAAAGATGCGGAAATGGCACAACGGCTCCTATCTTTTTGAAGGATGCGCTGATTGTGAATACATTGATGTATGCGGCTCCGGTTGTTCTATGGCGGCAGAGGCTTATTTTAAAACCAAAGATGCCAAAGACCCTCTTTGGCTGGGTCGTGAAAATATTGGGGTCCCCTATAAACCTGAAATCCCCCAGGCTATTGTTAAAGCGGTGGATGAAGAGAAAAAATTTATCGTTCCACAGAGAGTACGCTTTCGAGAAGAAGACGGATTTTATGTAATCAATATTCGTTGGGCCAACGCCTTTCAAATAGCAAGTGATTTAGCCCGTTTTTTAATTGAAATGAAAGATAAGCGACAGTCCTTTAGTTTGGCTGATATTTCTCGATGCGTGGAAGATCCCCGCAAAAGCCTCACATATATGGCATTTAAAGATGGCGTTGAACCTATCGATCAGGAGCTGAAAAATTATTTAGTTGATCGACCCAAGACGGGAGCTAGTATTAACCCTTTTGAATTGCCAGAGGAATTGGCCCATTTAGCATAATATGGCGGTTGCCATTTCCCTCATCCCTGCCCGCGGAGGATCTAAAGCTATTCCCCGAAAGAATATTGTTCCTTTGGCCGGAAAACCACTCATTGCCTACTCGATTGAATACTCTCTAAATTGCTCGCAAGTCGAACGGACAATCGTATCAACGGATGACCCTGAGATCGCTGAAATCGCCCGAGAATATGGAGCAGAGGTTCCATTTATCCGTCCAGCTGAGCTGGCTCAAGATGACACACCGGATTTTCCACTATTTTATCATGCATTGAATTGGCTTATTCAAAACGAAGAGTTCTGCCCGGATTTGATTGTTCAACTCCGACCCACCACTCCGCTTCGCCCTCCCGGAATGATTGAAAAAGCTCTACAAATGTTAAAGAATGATGATCAGGCAGATAGTATACGCTCTGTCCGAGAACCACCTTCTTCTCCCTATAAGATGTGGAAAAAGACAGAT
>JABJCF010000563.1 GCA_018665625.1 Nitrospina sp.
CGCGATGACTTGCAGAAAAATAATAGTATTGCGCTTGATGGTGTTGATTGGTTTACGAGTAACGCGGTGTAGTAAACAGGCGCACGCCTGTTATTTTACTACTGCGGGGGAACTGGGAGCGGTGTGTCGGCTATGGATGTAGTCGGCCACGGCATCGAAATATTCGATGTATTTCGGTTCTGGAAAATCAGCTTTGCGCAGATGCGATTTAGCCCGATCAATATAGTAACGAGCGAGATTGAGTGTGTAGTCTATGGACTTATGTTTGTGCATATGTCCGACGATGTATTGCACTTCTTTTGGGCCGATGTTTTCGTTTTTGATGAAGCCTTCAATTTCTTTTTTCAGTGCCCGGTCTGCGTTGTGATACAGGTGGTGCAGGGGCAGGGTGACATGGCCTTCTTTGAAATCCGTTCCTGTTGGTTTGCCTAAAACCTTTTCATCGGCATCGTAATCGAGTGCATCGTCCATCAACTGAAATGCCATTCCGAAATCGTCGCCGAAAGCAATGATAGCGGTTTCTTGCTGTTCTGTAGCATTGGCGAGCAACCCACCCAGCCTTGCACTTACGGATAGGATGGACGCTGTTTTGCGGTAGATGACATCAAGAATATGTTTTTCGTTCACCTTAATCTTGCGTGCTTCGGCATATTCAAGAATGCCCCCTTCAACAAGAATTTTTGTGGCTTCGGTGATAGCTTGTATGATTTTTCTTTCGCAATCTTCTGCGAGAATTAGAATGGCGCGAGAGATGAGGAAGTCGCCGACCAGGATACTGGCATCAGAACCCCATTTTGCGTTGACAGTTTCTTTGCCACGCCTTACTGTGGTTTCATCTACAACGTCATCGTGCAGAAGGGTTGCTGCATGGATGTACTCAACAACACAGCCGTGTTTAACAACGATTTCGTCCGTATCGCGTCCACAGAGTTTTGCGGCCAAAAGTGTGAGCATGGGGCGAATACGCTTTCCACCACAACTCATTAGATAGGAACTGATCCCTGGGATCAGAGGGACATCAGATTTGTAGTTCTCGTTGATGGCTTTTTCGACCTTGGCGAGGTCGCTTTTTAAATCCTGTGTAACGTCTCTGTAATCCATATCTGACTCTAGTTGAATGAATACAAGATGAATGCACCCCCTTGGGAGGAACCATCATCAAAATACATAATATGTAACCCTAAAGCGTCGTATGCCTGCTTAGTTTTAAACCCTGTCAAGCATGCAGCCTTTTCTAATAGCTAGTAGGCTGTTTTTAAATCCGTTACTCATTGGAAAGCCCCTAGTTTTATGAGAAATTAAGGGGTTTGTCAAGGCATTTGTGGCCCCGTTGGCGTCGGAGGCTACGATGCACAACTTTGAAATGCAATACCCGAACTTAATGAGTGAACTACCCATGTTTTATCGATAAATTTAACGGGGTTTACGATATGATTGGATTTGTGTACGTTGTTGAACTTAGGGCGTTTTCGTGTTTGACGCCTGAAAAATTCTGTTTATGAACCCTTGATATGCAATTTTTCGAGTATGGATCCACTGCTGGTTTCGGTAATCATTCCAACTTTTAATAGAGGGTATTGTCTGGAAGAATCTATCCGCTCGGTTCTGTTGCAGAGGGACTTTGAGTTGATCGTTGTCAATGATGGTTCCAACGATGACACGAAACAGGTTCTTGAAAAGTTTCCCGATATTCAGGTGATTCATTTACCCGAAAACCGAGGGGTCTCGTATGCTAGGAATAGGGGGATTGAGAAGGTAAAGGGATCGCTGATTTGTTTTCTCGACTCGGATGATTTATGGGAGGAAGGAAAACTGGGTGCTCAGGTGCAATGGATGCAGGATCATCCTGAATGCCAAGCCGTCTATACCGATGAGAAATGGATTCGCAATGGGGTGCGTGTGAACCCTATGAACAAACACCAAAAATATTCTGGCGATATTTTCAAGCAGTGTTTGCCATTGTGTATTGTCAGCCCCTCTTCGGTTATGCTACGCAAATCGGTGTTTGATGAAGTGGGGTTATTTGATGAGTCCATGCCGGTTTGTGAAGATTATGATCTTTGGTTGCGAATTGCGGTTCGCTATCCTTTCAAATTTTTGGATGACAAGTTGATCGTCAAGCGCGGCGGTCATGAAGATCAGTTGTCGCGCAGATATTGGGGGATGGATCGATGGCGGGTGTATTCGCTGGAAAAGCTTTTGCAGGGTAACGATTTAAGCCTTGAACAGCGAGATTGGGTGGTGGATATGCTGATTGAAAAAAGTCGCATCCTTATTCTGGGTTTTGAGAAACGCGGTAAAATTAAAGAGGCTGAGGATTACAGGAATCTGGTGGCCACTTACTCCAGGAATGACGAGTTAATAAATTGAAAATAATAACGAAAAGATTGTGCGGGTCTTTATTGCTGAGTTTGGCAGCAATCGTGTCATCTGTTGCAGCTTCGGATACTAAAGAAGTTTTGCAAAAGCTCCGCGAAGATTGCCAATTGTTGTTGCGAGAAACTTATAAGAATGAAAACTCTTTTGTCCGCGCCGCCGTATTGCGAGCGGCGGGCGAATCGAAGGATCTTGAGTTGATTCCGCTCCTGAATAAAGGAATAAGAGATTATTACCCCACCGCGCGGTTGTTTGCTTTGCAGGGATTAAAAAATGTATCGCCAAAAGTTGCTCTTATCGCTGCGCGTAAGATGACGGATGATCAGGATATTTGGGTCCGAAGTGCAGCGGTGGAATTGTTGGGAGATGAGGGCGGAACTGAGGCTGTTGAAGAGATTCGTGGTTATTTAAAATCTTATGATGTACCGATAAAGCTTGCGGCTTCGGCAGGGTTGGTCAAGCTGGGAGAAAAGCATTATATAAAGGAAGTGTTGGAACCGCTTACGCATCCTATCCCTGATCGTCGCTATCAAGCCATTGGGCATCTTGGCAAGATTGGGACCAAGGAGGTGTTGCCTCATCTCGTTAAATTATTCGAGCATACGGAGCCAGAGATGGTTTTTTATAGCCTTAAGGCCCTTGAAGGAAAGGCTACGTTGGAAATGTTGCCTAGACTGAGGGAACTTACCAAACACCCCAACCACGATATTCGTCAAGCTGCGGCTATGGCGATGAGTAACCTTCCTGAAGCGGAAGCAGATTTGATTCCTTTATGTGCGGATAAGGATGGTCTGGTAAAGCTATCAGCTGCGGTAGCGCTGCATCGTATTGGCTCAGATTCCTGCCAGGTGGTTTTTGAAGAATTGTTGAGTCATGAGAATTTTGAGGTTCGAAGTTCTATGGCCAGAGTGTTGGGTGAAACCCCCATCCCTCAACGGGTAAAGGTATTGACTGCCGCTTTGCGTGATTCGCATTCTCGTGTACGTACAGCAGCTGTAAGAGGTGTTGGGATGATGGGCGGACCCGATGCTTTTCCTTTGCTGGTAAAGATGCTTGCAGATCCGCAAGAAGCCATACGCGCCTATGCTGCAGGAAATCTTATTCGCTTGTTGGGGTAACTATCCGGACTTCTCCAGAATCGTAGGCTTGCTCTTCACCTGATGCATTTATTAGGACAAGTCTTCCTTGCTCGTCTAGTCTTGTGGCTTTCCCGGTAATGCTTTGATTGCTCTTGTTGAGGGTAATGGTTTTGCCAAACAGGTCTGTGTGGCGAGTCCAGTTTTCAATGAGAGCTTGAATCTTGTTTTCGACTAGTTCGCTGTATTGATGGTCCAATTGCGTGATCAGGTTTTTAATTAGTTCTGTGCGATTAATTTCTGTCCCAGATTCGAGTTTGAGTGAGGTAGCAATGTTTTTGATGTCTTTGGGAAACTGGTTCTGATTGACGTTGATTCCAATTCCAATGATCACTGCCGGGATTTCCAGGGAGTGGTATTCGCATAAAACGCCAGCCACTTTTTTTCCGTTGAGTAAAAGATCGTTGGGCCATTTTAGCTGAGCGGGTTGAGGAATAAAATCATTCACAGCCATTGCAGTTGCCAGTCCCGCCATCAATGTAAGGATCGGCAATTGTTCAGGAGGAAGATTCGGCCGAATTAATGTTGAGATATATATTCCGGTTCCAGGTTCGGAGTGCCAGACTCTTCCCTGACGCCCTTTCCCCCCTGTTTGGCTGTCTGCTATAACTACCAGCCCCTCTTCAGAGGGATGATCGGGAAGACAGCGGCTGATTTCTGCATTGGTGGAGTCGGTTTCTGTCAAAAATCTCCACTTCCGGTTGGCCTCGGAGTGAGTTTTCTGGAGAATCAAAAGGTCAATATCGGATGAATTGGGCAAATCAATTACCTTATATTTTAACGATTAAGCCCAGCAGGAGGCAATATTTCCCATTGTAAGGGAAAATCCTTAAAAAATGATTGAATTGTTGTAAAAAAATTGTTAAAAAACATACGTCAAAGTGGTTTCAGCTAAGTAAAACCCTGCTTGGAATCAAAACTTTTTGAGAGGAGAAGGCTGGATGAAAAAGTTGTTAGCTTCTTTTATTTGCATTTCCCTGGTGTTGATTTTGTCTTCTTGTTCTATGGAGTCAAAATTTGACGGTGAAGGTCACCAATATGCACCTGAAGGCGCTGAAAAGAAACATTGATTAGTGTGATTTTTAGCTGAATTCATTTGGATGGCGGGGAATTGTTCCCCGCCTTTTGAATGTTTTGCGTTATCGCGTTTCTGCTTGTGTTTTTTCTGCCTTGGTTAATCCCCCCCTGCTTGATATTCAATAGTCCCCAATTTCTAATGCCTTGACAGCACCGGTTCAAGGAATGCTACAATAGCTCCTTTTTTACAGCCATTTGGTCTAAATACCATCGTTTACTTACTTTGGGTTTTGGGTCATGGTATAAGCTTAAGAATATGTTGGGTTGATTGAAAAGCAAGGGTTTGATTTGGAATTTGGCTACGCTTATTTCCGGTCAAACTTTTTCTTTTTGGTTATGAAGCAAAAGAGAGGAAGGAAATGACAGAGAGATATCCAGTAACTGTTGAAGAAGTACGAGATGCTCAGGACAGCCTGAAAACAGGTGTTACTGAACATGAGAATAAAAATTTTAAAGAAGCTATTGAGGCTTTCAAAAAATCGGCGCGAATTCACCCTTTTGATGAAAAGCATGTGGAAGAGCTTGAAGTAAAACTGAAAGAGGGTAGTTTTAAACTGCAACAGGAAAGCATCGCTTTTATGGGTTGTGCCGCCGTCCATCTTAACGAAATGATTCACGGACTAGATGAAGATCAGAAACAGGAAGTCCCCATTGATGATTCATTAATGAACGCTTTTAAAGACTGGTAAGAGTATGTCGATTCAGGAACAGGAATTTTTACATAATATTTTTCGCAAAGAAATAAAGGATAGAAAAATTCCTATAAGCCTCGGAAAAACCTGTCCGGTTAAATGTACTTTTTGCTATGAGATGGATCATAGCTATCGAAAGACTTTCGAAACGCCTTTAACCACCCAGGAACATTGGGATTTTATTTTTAATGAAATTAAATCCTTTCCGACTCGTGAATCAGAAGCATGGGTGCTGGGTGGCAATGAGTATATGGAATGGACA
>JABJCF010000564.1 GCA_018665625.1 Nitrospina sp.
CTATTCTATTATAACGGGATAAAAGGCAGAGAAGTTTAATTTGGAGAGAGGGGGTACTGAAAAAAACAGGTGATTTTAGAAGGGGATAGCCCCACGTGCGAGTTCCATTAAGAATGAGGGGAAGAGACCGAAAGCAATAACAGCGATGGAACTTACGGTGACCAGAGCTCGCATTCCAGTATGCATAGCGGGTTGGGGCGCAGATTCGTCTTCATGGAAATACATCATGACAATGACGCGCAGGTAAAAATAAACGGAAATAATGCTGGCTACCACCGCCAAAATAGTAATTAGGAAAAACCCTTCTTTGATAGCGGCATAAAACAAAAACAGTTTGCCAAAAAAACCAGCGGTGGGTGGAAACCCGGCTAAGGAAACCATAAACAGGCTCATGGCTGCAGCAATAAAAGGGCTGCGTTTGGCCAAACCTTTAAAACGATTTATGGAGTTTCCTTCTTGTCCCTCACCTTCCATTAAAAATACAATGGCAAACGTGCCAATATTCATAAATAGATAGACGGACAGGTAAAACAGAATGCTTGCCATGCCCTCTTGGGTGTTGGTGACAATTCCTATTAATAGGTAGCCCGCGTGTGCTACGCCAGAATAAGCCAACATTCGTTTGAGATCGTCTTGAAAAATAGCTGCTGTATTCCCAACCAGCATGGTAAGTACTGAAACGCCAAAAAGAATAGGCATCCAGATTTTATCCAGCTCTGGGAAGGATGTGAAGAAAATCCGGGCGATCACTGCAAATGCGGCTGCTTTGGTAGCTACCGACATGAATCCGGTAATCGGTGTTGGTGCGCCCTGGTAAACATCCGGGGTCCAGGAATGAAAGGGTACTAAAGAAACTTTGAATGCCAGGCCGCAGAACATCAACCCCATTCCAATATAAACCAGTGTGTTACTTGTATATGGGTTTTCGTGAATGAGTTGTCCGATGAGCCTTATCTCTGTTGTTCCACTTCCCGCATAAATCAGGGCCATACCATAAACCAAGACAGCAGATGCAAAGGCTCCGGTTAGCAGATATTTGACTGCCGATTCTTGCGAAGATAATGTTGCCCAACTCAACTCAGGAGCGCTGTCAGGACCCTCTTTGCCGGTTCCATGTTTAGCGGAAAATCCGCAAAGAATGTATAGGGAGATGGAAAAAAGTTCCAGAGATAAAAATACTGTAATTAAATTACCGGATTTGGCCAGAAACATCATGCCTGCAACGGACATTAGTAGCAGGGTAAAATATTCTGCTTTATTTTCATGATCGCTTTGTGGGTAACGGACCGATCCGAAAACGGGGAACAGGGCCATAGCCAGAATGATCAGATTGAATGTCAGGGAAAAACGATCGTGAATAAGGGCATTGCTGAACATTTGCGGATCGTTGCCATTCGCCGCTGTAGGTGCATCGCCCCAGAGAATGAGAGTGAGAAAAAAAGCTGCGGCTACTCCACCAAGGGTGACCATGGATAAGAATGGGTTGCGGTTCAAATCCTTTTTAAGCCCAGCCAGGAGAAGGAAAAAGGCAGTGCCTAGGATAATAAACTCAGGGCCAATGGCCATCCAGTTCATGTCATCGAAATTTATCGCGAATTCCATACTTAAAGTCCTGCAATATCAGTTCTTGAGCAATTTAAACCCAGCTTAATTTATGGGGTGTTTTATAGTATTTCCAGCCTTTTTGCAACCCCTCACTGCATATCCCGTTTCAGGTCAGGTTTTTCCTTGTTAAGCGTAGGATTTCCGGTCAAAATAGGGGTTTTTAATCTTTAAACCTGTGATTTGGAGGCTTTTGTGGATACGAGTGAGGCTCGAGCGCATTTGAACTATTTATTAACGCTGGGGCTGCGTCGAGAAGAGGCCTTTGGTCCTATGGCGTTAAACTTCATTAAGGAAGATGCTTTCGATAGTTCAGGCCTTTTGCCTGAAGAACAGTTCAGCCTCATAATGGCTACAGTTCAGGCTTTGGCAGAGGAACCCAAACGTTACAATATGAAGCTCGAGATGTTGAAACGGGCCGCAGGCCTTTTGGAAAAAACTTCATTTAATGATCCTCAGCTTGTCCGCCAACTCGATCAGGACATCAAAAAAACCGAAGCAGAACTAGGTATATATAATGAAGCGATGCGCCCCTCCAAAAGTGCAGCACAGGATAAACAGAAACTGATTGTGCAAAGCGATGCGCCAGAATATTTTTTGGATATCGCCCAGAAACGAGCGACGACCTACTATCAGAATAAATTTGGGCTGAGCAAAGAATCAAAAACAGCGCAACACTTTGGTGGAAGCGCCAGAAAGTTTGATCCTGATAATAAAGAGGTGCAAAAAGAGTTTCCAGGAGCCTGTGCTCCGTTTATGAATTCCCGCACCAATGCTTTTCATCTCATGATGCCCTTCGACCTGAAAATCAGTCGAACTCCAAATGACCCATTGGATGGAGGAATGCGTGCCTATTATGCAAAAATGGGTTACTCCTTTCCGCTTGGATTCGAGATGGGAAAAATTTGTAGTTATGAGGATGGAGAAATATTGGATATCGCGCTGGACGACCCCAACCTTTTGTTCTTATCTGTTTCAAGGATTAAGGAAAAAGATTTCCGCGCCGCAGGTTACCCTGGAACCCCTGAAGTACCCTTTGAATATGCCTACCCGCGTGCAGTTTTAGAGCGCACCGGAACATTGGGACCTTATGTGCAACTGGTGGCAAATTTTAAAATTTGGTTCGATGCTTCTCAGGTTTCGATCTTGATTCAAGGGGCTCCAGATCTGTATGAGTATGGATTGCAAGGCGGCTCAGGAATGATGGTTCGCAGTCACGCTTCAGATAAGGTTCCCGCCTATGCTGAAAACACATCGCAGCCATGGCAGGAAGGTTTGAGTTTTAACTTTGCAAATATTCACCTGATTTTGAACCCTGATACTGAGTCGGCAATGGTTCCTTACAATACTCCGCTTTTTACTATTTATCCTGTACACCCGACCCAGAATTTTAAATGGGCAAGTGCTTCCGATGCTTAAGGCATAGGGGCACTTTTTGGTCCGAAAATCATTGATATATCTCCCCAGCATTTCCTTTTCTGATTAAGTTATACTGTTAAAAGCAAACTCTAAATTCACTTTTCTATGATGTTCTCTCTTGGTTCAATAAACAGAATAGGGCTGGCATTACTTTTGTCGGTTGTTTTAGTGAGCCCGGTTTTGGCGTCTCAGCCTGTCCAAATAACCTCTAATCCAGGAGAGGATTTCGCACCTTCCATTTCCCGGGATGGAAGTTTCATGGTCTACGTTTCCGATACCTCTGGGAATCTCGATCTTTGGATGAAATACCTGGCCCCTGGCATCCAACCTCCTGATCGGCGTTTGACTTTTCACAGCACGGAAGACAAAAGCCCAACCATTAGTCCCGATGGTAAGCAAGTAGCCTTTGTTTCAAATCGGAGTGATCCACGCGGTGACATTTATGTTCTTGATTTGCAAAAAGTCGGGCAAAGTGATCCGTCTCCTTTAGTTCAAGGGAAGGGAGGGGAGGCTGACCCCGCATGGTCTGCCGATCAAAAATATATTTATTTTGCTTCAGGTACTAATGAGGTATCCATTTATAAAATTGATGTCACAAGTGGTGAGAAGTCATTGGTTCTGAAAAAGGGAGGGATTAACCTTTCTTCTTCCTCAAAGGGTGAGTATTTGGCTTTTGCCACGGGAGACACCAAAAGCGATTTAAAAGTTTTGAACCTTAAAACAAATTCACTAATTGAATTAAGCCATGGGCCTGAAATAGACGTTTTGCCCGGTTGGTCAAACAATTCTATTTTTTTCACTCGCTATTCTGATGATACCAATAGGGATGGGCAGTTGGGCATTGACGATAATCCCAATATTTGGAAGCTTGATTTTGTTGAGGGCCGGGCAGTAAACCTTCGCCAATTAACAGATAGTTCTTCGTACGATTTTTATCCGCAACCAGGTACAAGTGATACTGTTATATATGCATCCCACCAAAAAGGTTCGGTCGATATCTGGCAACTCCCTCAATCGGGGCGAATCGCTTTTGCAAAAGATCATGCCGCTTCCTTAGAAAATTTAGAAACGGCATGTTCCGAAGAATCCTATTTTTGCGCCATGGCTCTTTCGAACCAGATTCGACAATTTCCAAATGCGGCAGGCCTTGCAGAAATCCGCTATCGCCTTGCCGTTTTAAATCGCAAATTGAAACACGCTAATCCAGCCAAGAAAATTTTTCAGGAAATATTAAAGGATCACAGAGATAACAAAATAATTAGCGGATTGTCTGAGATAGAGATTCTTTTATTGGATATTGATACAGAGGGAGGGTCCTCCTCTCACTTAATAGAGGAAGGATTGGGGAAGCTTGATTCAATAATTAGGGAATACTCAGGGCATGCCAGGGTAGAAGCACGTGGCTTTCTGGAAAAGGGGAAGCTTTTACTTATGAACAAAACCCCAGATCAGGCCTTAAGCTATTTTCAAAAGGTGATTGGAGGAGGATTTGGGCAGCGTGATTTAGCAGCAGAAGCGGCTTTTTTGCAGAGTCGGATTTATAAATGGGTCGGAAACCGGGAAAAATTAGTTCAATCTTTTGTTCAGGTAGTTAAAGATTTTCCAGATGTTCAAATTTGGAAACAAAAAGCAATTGAAGAAATTCTTCGCCTTCATGAAGAACAGCTTATCTTGGAAAAAAAAGTGTCTCGCTTGCAGGCATTGACCCAGGTTTATAAGGAAACCCCACTTTTGGCTGCGGCAATCCAAAATCGTATTGGTGCTCTATATTATTCGGCTGCTGAAAATTTACTGGCAAAAGAAGCTTATAGAAAAACGATAAAAAACTTCAAGAAGGAGCAAGGCGAAGCTTTTAAAGCTCGTTTCGAGTTGGCCAAGATATACGCTGAAGAAGAAAACTTTGATGAAAGCTTAAATATATACAAAGAAGTTTCAAACGAATCCAAAACTTTGGAGCCCTATTTTAGCGAGGCCCGAAAAGGACAAGTTAAAAAGACTCTGGAAAAGGGCGAATGGGAACTTCGAGTGGGTGAAGTTAAGCTGGCTATTAAAACCTTTCTGAAACTTATCGAATTTAGTCCCAATACAGTGGCGGCACATCGAGGTTATCTGAGAGCAGCATCTGCGCTTAAGAAAAGTGTTCCGGCAGTACAGCTATATCAGAGCAGAGTTAAAGAACACCCTGAGTCTGCAGCAGAGCTATATGCCCTCGGCCTTGCTTATACCTACCTGGACCCACCCGCATTAGATAAAGCAGAAACTGAAATTAGTAAAGCTCTTGCAAAAAACTCTCAACAGGTCTTTTTTCATCAAACGTTAGGTTGGGTTTATGAACAAAAGGAACGGCAGCAATCAGGATTTTTGGAAAAAGCTTTGCATGAATATCAGATTGCGCTTGCTCTAAATGATGAAAACGAAAACCCTAGAAATGAAGCCGACCTTCTTCTCAACCTTGGAAATGGACATTATTTGTTGAACAATCCTTTGTCTGCCCGTCATTATTACAGGAAACGCGAAGAAACAGGACTGGCATTCTTGAATGCAGAGCGGGAAGCTTTGTATCGGCAGCGCTATGGGGAAGCATCTTTCAAGACAGGTGATCCTGCTAATTCGGTTAAGCAATTTAAAAAATCTATGGAGTTAATTAAAAAGACAGAGAATCTTTCAAGGCTGGCTGAATTGCATGATCGTATTGCTTTGGCTTATCAGGAAAAAGAGGATTACGAACTTGCAGTAAAACATTTTTCTAAAAGTCTGGATTTGAATAGGCAAACAGGAAACCAGTCTTCTGTTTCTCGAGCACTAAGAAATATTGCCAACAATGTTTATTCACAAAACCGGTTGCAGCCGAACTCAGAAAAGATGAGTCAGGCTTTAAAATACTATTTTGAAGCCATCGATAGACTTGAGAAGTTTGGGGTGGCTGATAAAAAGAAGAAGTCATCAAGTTTGATAGAGGTAAATATCGAAGCTGGAATTAGTGATGATGTATCTGCTGCAGCGTTTGGCTTCGATAAAGTCGGCGAACAAAAACTTATTTTTCATTACATAGGGAAAATTTATGGCGACTTTGGTGACAATAAAAAAGCCATTGAATATTTCCAGAAAAAACTGACGCTGATTCCAGGTGGATTGGATGTAGATAAAAATATACCCGTTCTTCTTGAGAAAGCACTTTTATTGAACCAACTTGGAGTTTTATATTTTCAGGCGGGGGCTGCCCGTGAAAGTTTGAATTATTTTAAAGATTCCTTTTTGCTTTCCAAAAAACTTGATAACCGAAATGGCCTTGCTGTCAATTCAGCGAATATGGCTCGGGCTGTTTTCACTTTAGGTTCCAGAAATAATGTGAAAGACAAATTAGATGAGGTTATTGAATATTTACTGATTGCAGCTGAATCTAGCGAATCGTCATCGTCGATTGTTTTGCACAATTATTTAGGCATTTTATTTCATATGCAAGCTTTCGATAGAGGTGAGCCTATTTCATCAAAGTTAAATGAGGTTGAACAGGTGAAAATGGGATTGGGTGGTTTGCGTAATAGTAGGATTCAAGTAAAGAAATCAATCCAGCATTTTAAAATGGCGCTGAATCTTGCAAAAAAGGATGCCAAAAAGCATGGGTCTGGAATAAGGCAAAATTTGGAATTGACTCGCCACCTTGCAGGGATGAAAGACAGTGTGTCTACATGGAGCCCGCCTGTCGAAGTTCGTTGGCAATTTATCTATTTGAATGCGCTAAGGTTGGAAAATTCAAAACGGTTATCACGTCTTTTGGATGCTGAAAATGAATTAGCACGTTTGCCGTATCGTGCAATTTCAACTGATCGATCAACGCTGGCGATGGTTGAACAGCTTTATCGAGAAATAACCTTGCGGTTATTTGAACAGAAAAAATACAGTGAGGCATTTTTATTTTCTGAGAAAGGGAAAAAACGAATCACTCAGGTATTGGCCCCGCCTTATAGCTTTGCTGACGAAGAAAAGCGGGAATATCTTAACGAGATAGAAGCTTATGCAAAGCAATTACATTTTGTCGAAAGAGATGAGACGGAAACCTTGTTGGAAGAATATCAGGAGTTTCTCGAGTTGGTTCGCGAAGATGATCCGGCTTTTGTCGATTGGGTTTCTTCTGATGTGCCTGCTATAGATGTGTTGCAGTCCCTACTGCGTAAAGATGAAATATTTTTAAAACTGCAAAGGCATGGAAACGACGTGCTGGTTTGGAATATTAATGGTGAAAAAATTTCAGCAGGTCGAATTTCAGAGGATAAAAAATTCTTTCAATTAGTTGATCAGATTTCCGAAATTGAATTGAATAGAGAAAATATTGAAGCGATATCAAAGAAGCTGCTTACTCCATTGCAAGGGATATTTGAAAATGCAAAATCCATTATTCTTTTAGCAGAGGGACGGTTGGAGTTTTTACCCTGGGCTGCGCTTAAATTGAATCACCGGCCTTTGATTGAAACCAGCAAGCTTACATTTGTTTCTTCATTACCTCACTTTGTTCGTTCGGCAAGTTTGAAGAATCTTTATAGTTCCCGGTTGATGACTGTTGAATCCAGCCTATCTTTCGATGCGGAGCCCTTGTTCGCATCGATGATTAGTTTGAAAGGAAACGCGGCAAATCGAAAATCCTTTCTAAAGGAATGGGATCATTTTGGTTTGGTTCATATTGAAAGCCCTTCTCGAGTATTTCATCATGATTTAAAATCTTCATTTATTTCTTTGAATAAAGAGCCTGGGAAATTTGAGCGCATTTCAATTGAGTCGTTATATGCCGATCCGGTGGAGTCTCATTTGTTTTCTTTGACTGATGTAGAACATGCGTTCGATTCTCGGTTGGACTTATCGCCAACGGCTGTTTTGCTGCAAGGCTTGTCTTTTAAGGGGTATCCGGGTGCTTTGTTGCATACGGGTAGACCCGCTTTTCCAGATGAGTTTAATAAATATTTTGTTTCGACCCTGGCAAATGGTAATCCTGCAGAATCGTTGCGGAATGCTCAGATTGCTTTAGCAAAGAACCATCCTGAAAATTTTGATTGGGCTCGCTACCGCTATTACGGTTTTTCTGGAATGAGTGAAACTGAAAAACAGGAGTTTGCAGGCACGCATATCAAATCGAATGTACTCAAGGGTGCAACTGCGTCAAAAGCGGGTGATTTGAATTCCGCAATTAGCTATCTTGAGAAAGCTCTGGTGCTAACGGCTTTTGTTACCGAGGGAATGGACCTGGGGCGAAATTTTCGAGCTGAAACCATCGTCAAGGCTCTGGCTACAGCAGCTTTTAAGCTGGGGAACTATGAAAAGGCGATCCATTACCAAAAACGTATTTTGCCGTTTGCGGAAAAGGAAGAGGACCCGGAAGAACTAGCCGATGCATATTATTTCCTTGGTTTGCTTTATTCATTAGCCGAAAAATTTCCAGAGGCCGTAGAGCATTTAAAAACTGCGCTTTCTACTTTTGAAGAATACGAAATTCTTGACCGGCTGGCGCAAAGTTATAGCCAATTGGGAATCGTTGAGGAAAATGCAGCGGAGTATGCTAAAGCGCTAAAGGCTTTTTCAGCCTCACAGAAGATTAATGAAGAAATTGGTGAGGATTTAAATCGGGCTCGGGAATTTCGCAGGATAGGAAAAA
>JABJCF010000612.1 GCA_018665625.1 Nitrospina sp.
ATTGGCAAAATTAGTGCAAGAGGATTTACGCGCCATAATGGGAATCACGGAAAAACCAGTTTTTTGTCGAGTTTATGTAAATAAAAAAGCAAACGTACAATATTTAGTGGGTCATCAAAAGTTAATAGAATCGATTAATGAACAAGTGGACAAGTTTCCTGGTTTGTTTTTGTCTGGAAGCGCATATACTGGAATAGGAATTCCTGATTGTATTCGGAATGGCAATGTGGCAGCCGAAGCGACGTTAAAGTTTTTATTCCCTTAATTAAATTAATACAAATTTAAATAGCGGTAAGTTCAATATCGAACCTAGAACCGCTAAGGAGAAATTTCATGAAATGGGCCTCGACTCTTTCGACAAAAAGTTCTATAGAGGATTGTGTGCGAGAGGCTGTTGAAAATATTAAGAAGGATTTAGAGGGTTTAGATCCTGACTTTACGACGGTTTTTGTTTCTCCTCATTTTAAAGATGATTATTCCAAGATTCCAAGTCTGATACGAGGACTTATGAACCCTGGTCAGCTTTTTGGTTGTTCTGGAGGAGGAATTATTGGCGGTGGTTCTGAAGTGGAACAACAACCCGCATTTAGTATGACTTGTGGTCATTTACCTGGAGTTAAAATTAATTTATTTTATTCCGATGGAATGGAATTACCCGATCAAGATACGGGGCCGAAAGTCTGGCGAGATTGGATTGGCGTGCCTCTTGAAGAAAACCTTCATTTTATATTGTTAGCGGACCCTTTTTCTTTTCGCGGCGAAGATTTTTTGTCTGGAATGGATTTTGCCTATCCAAATAGCCGAAAAATAGGCGGGCTTGCAAGTGGAGCTAATGAAGGTTCTGGTAACGTCTTATATAAGGGAGACGAAATTTTTAATAACGGGCTTGTTGGCGTTGCATTGAGCGGTAATATTGAGGTTGATACCATTGTTGCGCAAGGGTGTCGTCCTATTGGAGAAGTTCATACAGTTACGAAATGCCAAGCGACTTTTTTACAAGAGGTCGATAAACGGCCTCCTTTTAAAATATTAGAAGAGCTTATAGAGAACGCTAACGATTACGACCGAAAATTAATCCAAACGTCTTTATTTCTTGGAATCGAAATGAACCCTTTGGATGGAGAGCCAAAGCAAGGAGATTTTTTAATTCGTAATATCATGGGATTAGATAGAGCTTCAGGCGCTATTTCTATAGGGGCTTATTTACGAGAAGGGCAATTAGTCCAATTCCATTTAAGGGATAAGCAACTTTCTGCCGAAGATTTAGAAATGTTACTAGATGATTACACTGTATTAGGGGATTCTGAAAGCGCTACTGGAGCGATGCTTTTTTCTTGTTTAGGAAGAGGACAATACCTTTACGGAACTCCAGACCACGATTCCAATATATTCGCCGACAAATTGAAAAACGTACCTCTCGGCGGATTTTTTTGCAATGGAGAAATTGGTCCTGTAGGAAACACCACTTATTTACATGGGTACACTAGTTCGTTTGGAATTTTTCGAAGCTTAAAGGATTAGCTTCTGGTAGAACAGCTTGGTTTTATTGTTTAGTTGACGACTAAATAGGTGGCGATAAGCGATCAAAACATATCTGTTTGAAGTCTTTTCCCTGTAGGATGTTTCTGTATTGTTGTCGTCAGTTTAAGTGTCGGGTTAATAATAGGAGAATAAATAAATGGCAGTCGAAGTTTCAGTTACTACAACGCCCAATGAAAATGCTTTAAAGTTTAATTGTAGTCAACCAGTTTTAGAATCTGGTTATAAAACATATAATGATGCAGAGAAGGCGGCAGAATCTCCTGTTGCGACTAAAATTTTTGCGACGGACGGAGTGGCCAGCGTTTTTTTAATGACTGATTTTATAACCGTTACTAAAAAGCCGGAAGCGAGTTGGGAAACCCTTCAACCCGCGACAATTGAAGCGATTAAATCGACTCTATAAGGTTTTAAAGCTACGGTTTGGTTTAGGGTTAGTTAAAATTTTTCAATTTAATGAGTGGGTAGATTATGTTAGAAGAAGGTAAAAAAGCTCCCGATTTTACGGCAATTGATCAAAATGGCGAAAAAGTTAAACTAAGTTCTTTTAAGAATAAAAAAAACATCGTCCTCTATTTTTACCCCAAGGATATGACTCCGGGATGCACGACGGAAGCTTGCGATTTTCGCGATAATTTCAAAAAGTTTAA
>JABJCF010000565.1 GCA_018665625.1 Nitrospina sp.
AATTTGTTCCCTTGGTTGGAAAATACGGCTGGCCGGAAAAGTAACTTAAATATAGTGTTAACGGGAGTTATTAAAAGTGTTTTCAAGAATAATTCATAAAGGAAGTTTTACACTCAGTTCAGGGGTCAAGTCGGCTTATACCTATGAGTATGGTGAATTGTCGGATGCAATGAATGAAGCTTATTGCGAAGTGCTACTCAAAAAACTCCTAGACTGGCAGAAGGAACACGGAAAATTTGATGTAGTGGTGGGATGTGAAACAGAGGGTATTCGCATTGGTCACCAGCTTTCCCAACTGATGAATTTGCCGTTTCACATCATGCCTAAAAAGCGGCTGGACTATGCGCAGAACCCGGCACCCGCTTATTCTTCGGACACACATTGGCTGATCGTCGATGATATCGCCACCACCGGGCATTCGTTTATTCGTGCGGTAGATTATCTGGAAGTGGAAGAAAAACCGGAGACCATTACCTTCGCCTGCATGATCAAACGCAACCCCGCCAACCTCGATTATTCTGCAGTAAAAGGGGACCCGACTAAAGAACATCTGCGGGTTTCAGATGAAAGAATGGATTTTATCGACAAGCGGTTGGTGTCTTTGTTCAACGAAGTTTGATCAGCTTTTCTTGATGAGGTAGTAGACTTCGCCCTTCTCGTGGTAGCGGCCGGCCTTGGCTCCTGCTTCTTTACCGGTTCCAAAATAAAAATCACCGCGCCCCTTGCCACGAATGGCGCTTCCCGTATCCTGATCAATGACAAAGCGGGAAATGGGTTTCCAGGATTTTATATTGTTGTTTTTATCTAGCACCGGTTGCCTGATTTTAACGAACACCAGCCCACCTGCGGGATAGATTGACTTGTCGGTGGCGATTGATCTTCCTCCCACCAATTCTCCTCCTCCTGAACCTATAGCGCCTTCATCGCTGAGCGAGAAAAAGATATAGCGTTTATTTTGATTGAGGTATTTAGGAATGTTCTGTGGATTGTTGGTGAAGTATTTTTTAATTTCCTGCATTGAACCTTGACTGGAGGTGATCACGCCATCGCGGATCATCTTTTTGCCAATACTGTTATATGAATATTTGTTGGAACCCTGATAGCGCACTCCTTGCCGGGTTCCGTCTGGAAACTCCAATACACCGGAACCCTGGATGTGTAAAAAATAACGTTCGAGGTCATTTTCCAACCAGGCAACTTCCAGCCCTTGGTTGTCCAGTGCGCCTTTTCGGTCGATCTCTTCGCGGGTCAGACTTCTCCAGTTTTCACCTGATTTGGTTTGGCGGATCTGTTTAATTCCAGAGTTGGACCCGACCAGTCGAATGCCTCCCTGTTTTCTTACCATTTGAAAATCTTTTCCAGGCATTTGGTAAATAGGAAATCTGTAACGAGGCGTTGGAACAGGGCTTGCTGTAATGACGGGTCGATAATAACCGGTAAAGAGGACTTTTTTGTTTTTACCTTTTCCCACTCGATAAAGTAGAAACTCTTCTGAAACTTTTTTGTTGAACTCTTCCTGCGGAAGATTTTTTTGTAAAAGTTTCTGAAACGCTTCCAGAGTTTCTATGAGTCGTCCCCGAGTGAGTGTGAAATCCCCAAGCCGTACGGGTGATGCCGGGTCTTGCTCAAACATTACCGCCAATTGGTTGTCGATAGCTCGTTGCAGAGTTGCGGGATCCATATCATCCGCAAAACCTTTTAGGTCGGCAATGGATTCAACGGAGGGTTGAAGATCGGCTGTTGGAGTTTCTTTTTCTTTTGTTTGAAGCCGGTCTTTTCGGTATTCAAATTTATGATCCTGATTTTTTCCGTATCTATGAGGTTTTTCAGGATAAATATCGGTGGTTCGACTGGAGCCTTGGGTTGAACAAGAGGAGATTAAAAAGAACAAACCCAGAATAATTATTTGCGGAATTATCAGACGGTTATTGCAAAGAGCATTAAATTGTCTTTGGCTTAAAAACACAGGAGCCCCCGTTTAGATTGGATTCTATTATTACTATCGGAAAACTTTCCTTAAATATTAGCCATGGCTTGGTTTGCCAATTGGTCGCAACGTTCATTCTCAGGGTGGCCCGCATGGCCTTTAACCCATACCCAGGTAATTTTATGTTTTTTGCTTAGGCTGTAGAGTTCCTGCCACAATTCTTTATTCTTTACAGGTTGCTTTGAAGCAGTCATCCAGCCTTTTTTTATCCAGCCATGAATCCATTCTGTTATCCCTTTAACCAGATACTGTGAGTCGGTGGTCAGTGTAACTTGATAGGGTTGACTGAGTTCTTTTAAGGCAACTATTGCCGCAGTCATTTCCATGATGTTGTTGGTGGTTTGTGGGTCAGACCCTTTTAGCTCGAGTACTTGGCCTTGCCCTCTGATGATGCAACCATAACCTCCAGGGCCCGGGTTTCCTTTGCATCCTCCATCAGTAAAAATTTCAACGGATTTCACAGGCTTCGCCTGAATTTAACGGGTCGGTACATTTTGCGGCAGAATAAGATTACTTTGATTTTGTTCATTGTTTTTTCTTGTTTTCATTTGGGTTGGAAAAAGCTATCCAATTGTTTTTGGATCTATCCAATCCAAATTATGTAGTTACTATAACATATTATTTTTATTGGAGAAATTTGATTTTTTAGGGTCATGCGGGATTCTCTTGATAGCCATTTTTGAAAGATATGATAGATTATCGGCACTATATATCTGCGGAGTTGTCATGGTGAAAGAGACCAAAATTGATTTGGATTTTAAAGACACCGGAGGTGTGTCCTTCCAATGTGTTGATGCCATTGAAATTAGTCTGTTCATTGAAAAAGCAGGTCTCGGTTTTTACGAAAAGGCTGCAAAAAATGTTTCTGATCCCAGAGTGAAAGAAATGTTTTCAAAATTGGCTGAAGAAGAAAGGGATCATATTCAGACTCTACAAACCAAAGTCCAGTTTTTGAAACCTGCTATTTCGGGTAAAGGAAAAATCCCCAGGCGTGTGGATTTGCTGGTCAGAGAAGAGCTTGAAGGAAAAATTTTTCCCGCATCTGAATCGAAGATAGTACAAAAATTTAAAAGTGACATTGAAGCCCTTGATTATGGAATCGAGTCCGAAAAGCGTTCCATAGAAATTTTGAGTCGCTTGCTTGAAAATGAGAAAAAACTGGATGTTAAAGCTATATTTTCGCATTTGATGGTTGAGGAAAAAAAACATTTAGCTCTATTGGAGGATTTGAAGAAAAAGATTTAAACCGTAGGGTACGGGGCATTGAAATTGCTCCCGCTTCTTGGTGTGATATCGCATGCAGGGACTGCTAAGGATAATCGCCCGCCAACCCTTGTAAATACGGTTATTAATGCATTAAATTGAATTGTCCGGCCCCGATTTGGTGACGTTTGGGGTCGTTGACAAGGTATTTAGCGGTAGGCTTAACCTGTTTGAGGCTATATACTGAAAACACTAATGTAGGAAAAGGCCTAAACATTTTAATTATTAAGGTTTGACAAGGTTTTTGGGCTGGTTTATTATTAGTCTCTTTTTTCAAAAATAACTTTATCTGTAAGGATTATTAGCATGAGCCATTATGAGGTCAAAGCTGGGCCGGAGGCATTTTTACCTCCCGCTGCTGCAACTATGGGAAACGTATTGCCCGACCCGGGGGAAGCGCATATTGGAGGTAAAATAGTACCCGAGGAAGAGGCTTATGAACATGCAGCAAGGAAGATATTAGGGGCTAAGGTTCCGACTATTTTTCCAGGCCCGCTGGTGTTGTGGAAATGGAACGATCACGTCGCAGAAAAGGCCAAGGCTATTCGTGAGATGGCTAATGAAGTTCCCATGAGATTGATTCCTATGGCGGATTATCGGCCGAAGTATCCAAAGATTGATGCTGCGGTGGAAATAAATCCGAATCATCCTAATTTGACGATCTGGCACAACAAAATCGATGTTTGTATTTTTATTGGAGTGCATTGCCATCAGGCGAATCTGGCGCTGAAAATGATCCGAGCTTCTACGAACTGTTACACAATGGCTATGTGTGCTATGGCAGGGCATGAAGATGCATGTTTATCTTTTCGCGATGCCGATCTTGAAAAAATCCAAAAGCTCACTGCAGCTATCAAGAAGTTGAAGAGCGAAGGCGTTAAGGTACAAGCCAATTCTTTCACTCAGTTTCAGATGGATAGATCTGGTTTTGTTGTTGAACCCGTAAACTGAAAATTGAAGGCATTAGTGGTACAAGTTAATGCTGTCCAGTTTTAAAGGAAAAAAGAACAGATTTTGTATTTTATAACCTTCCTGCTCTTTAGGGGAGGTGGAGCTTTTATAATACCGAATTTTAATAACACCAAAAACTCTTTATTCGGGAGTAAATTATATGAATAAACAAGTCGATTTAAAAGGCAAGAGGGTTATTGCTTCAAAGCATGTAAAGCTGGGCCAGAAAAATAGAAAAGGCCAAACCTACACAGACATTAACGATATATTTTATAAAGCTGAGCAAACTCCAAATTTCCTGACAGGTAGTGAAGTGATTAAAGAGGCGATTCGCCGTGCAAGCGTCGGAACATCCGTCGCTTATCCCATCACACCGCAGAGTGAAGCGGCTGCATTGATCGGCGAGCTGTATGCTGAAGATTATCTGGATGAGTATTTCCGTGGCGAGAGTGAGTTTGCGGTTATGGGTCAATGTGCCGGAGCAGCTTTTGGCGGTCACCGTGTTTTCACCACCACTGCCGGTCCGGGAACATTACGGGCTATGGAAAATTTCCCAATGTGGGCAGGTTCTCGATTACCCATTCAGGTTTGTGTGACCTGCCGGGGAATCAATTCTCCCTTGAGTATTCAGCCTGACACTTTGGAAATGCATTATCTTTTAGAAACAGGGATGCTGGTATGGCATGCAGAAACAGCGCAAGATCTCTATGACTTCATTTTGAAGGGCTTTATTGTTGCGGAACAGCCTGATGTTCATGTTCCTATCGCTGTTTGTTGTGATGGCTTTTTCGTGACTCATACTAAAGATACGGTTGAGTTATCGCCAGAAGATCTTTGTTTGACACCTTACAATCCCTACGAA
>JABJCF010000566.1 GCA_018665625.1 Nitrospina sp.
CCTATTAACTCAGCGGCAATATGTTGAGCGTCTGCTGCACTGCCACCATTGCCCATCAAAAACAATTTGCCACCAGAGTCCAGACTGTTTTTAATTTTTTTGGCGGCATCCAATATTTCTGAAGAAAGGGTGTCAGCCACTGTTTTTTTTAAATTGGCACTTATATTAAGAAAATTTTTTACACGTTCCATTTTATTGTTTTTCGCGGCATTAAATTAAACTTATTATAATAATCCTTCATCTGCAAAGCTGAAAAATTTGTTTCCTCCGATGATAATATGATCGACCATATTTATTCCAATAATCTTTCCGGTTTTGCTGAGCCTGTGAGTGATTTCTAAATCTTTTTGGCTTGGTGTCGGATCCCCACTGGGGTGATTGTGGATCAGAGCAAAAGATGCCGCAGACTCTTTAATAGCCGGAATCATTACTTCTCTGGGATGAACGATACTTGCATTTAAGCTACCTTCGGAAATGGTTATTTCTTTTATAAATTGAAGTTTGGGATCAAGGAGCACAATTTTTACGATTTCTTTTTTTAAATTTTTTAAAAATGGTGCAAATTGTTCAACGAAAACCTTGCTGGATTTCATTTTAATTTTTTTTCCGGAAGTTTTTGCGGCCATACGCTTCCCAACTTCCAGAGCCGCTTTTATTTGTGCGGCTTTTGCGGCACCTATTCCTTTGATCTGGCAAATTTCGGTGATGGAGGCCTGATCAATATTTTCCAGGGTTTCAAATTTATTTAGTAAGTCGCGGCTTAAATCCACCGCATTTTTTTTGGCCCGTCGATCTCCAGACCCAATCAATATTCCAAGTAAATGAGCATCGGACATGCTGCTACTACCATATTTTATCAACCGCTCCCGAGGGCGCTCGTCTTCTGGCCAATGCTTGATTGAGGCTGAGTTTTTTCCTGACATGTCATTTCAGGAAGAGTTAAGCTGTTGTTTAAAATATTTCAACGTAGACTCCAGTCCTTCATCCAGGCTGACTTTAGGTTCCCAATCGAGCAACTTTTTTGCGCGGTTGATATTAGGTTGCCGTGTTTTAGGGTCATCCTCGGGTAAAGGAACCTGAACGATTTTACTCTTGCTTTGGGTAGCTTGCAAAATTTTATCGGCCATTTGTTGAATTGTCATTTCATTGGGATTGCCAATGTTGACCGGTTCATGTTGATCTGACATCAATAAACGATAAATGCCTTCAACCAGGTCGGTAACAAAACAAAAGCTACGTGTTTGTGAACCATTGCCATATACAGTAAGGTCTTCACCGGTCAGTGCCTGTTTGAGAAAGTTTGGTATTGCTCGACCATCTTTGATGCGCATTCTTGGTCCGTAGGTATTAAATATGCGAACAATCTTGGTGTTGACGCCATGAGTTCTGTGGTAGGCCATGGTTATGGCTTCTGCAAATCTTTTTGCTTCATCATAAACACCTCGTGGTCCTATGGGGTTTACATTGCCCCAATACTCTTCGGGCTGTGGATGAACTAAAGGATCGCCATAAACTTCTGATGTTGAAGCCAGTAGAAAAACAGCCTTTTTTGCTTTAGCAAGTCCCAAAGCATTGTGAGTTCCCAGTGCTCCGACTTTTAAAGTTTGTATTGGCAGTTCAAGGTAATCAATTGGACTCGCAGGAGATGCAAAATGGAGAATGTAATCCAAGTCCCCATCCAAACTAATAAACTCTGAAACATTATGGTTGACGAAATGAAAGTCACCACTTTTTATGCCTGAGATGTTTTGCTTCGACCCTGTGATCAAATTATCCATGCAGATCACTTCGTGCCCTTTATCCAGCAAGTACTCGCATAAATGCGATCCTAAAAATCCCGCCCCTCCTGTAACCAAAGTTCTTGGCATATTGACCTCTTGAATTTTAAAAAACTTATCCCAATATATCGCCGCAATTAATTTTATAGCCAGAGAGAAAACTTTTTACGGCCATTGCTTTTTTTCCTTCTGGCTTGAGTTCTGTGATTTTCAATCGGCCTTTTCCTGTGCCAATTTCAATGCCAGAATCGGTAATCCTCTCAACATGGCCCTGTCGATCTGAAGCTTCTCCAGAAATGACTTCACCCCTTAAGATACCAAGTCTTTTCCCGTTATACAAAGTATGTGTGCCCGGCCAGGGTGTCAGGCCTCGTATTCTGTTTAATATGTTAATGGCATCCATTTCCCAATCGATAAGGCTTTCTTCCTTTTTGAGTTTTGGAGCATAACTCGCCTGGTCAGAATTTTGGGGTGTGGGTAAAATATTATTCTTTTCTAAACGGGA
>JABJCF010000567.1 GCA_018665625.1 Nitrospina sp.
ATGCGCCGGGTCGAAAGTGCCTCCTAGTAAGCCTACTTTTTTCATAGAATCAGTCATAGCCTGAATCGTTCCACAAGATCTGTATGATCGCAAGTGCCATTAATTTTTCGCCCAAGAAAAAGTGGGATAGGACCTGAATTTTACAAAAATTGTCAATTTTGAGTGACAAAATTTGTCGCTTTAAGAGGTTTTTCAGTTAATCTTGGGCATGAGAATTATTTTAGCTTGTATAACATATTATTTTTATTTGAGTTATAATGATTCAGCTAAATTTTCAGAAAACGGCATGGGGTTTGCTTTATCAAGAGTCAAAGACATCAACACAATGCACTATCCAATTTGTTAATTAATTTACGGGAGAAAAAAATGCTATCAAGATTTAGAAAAGTAAAGGGTGAAAAGGGTTTTACCTTGATTGAATTGCTGATCGTTATCGCTATTATCGGTATTCTGGCAGCCATCGCAATTCCTCAGTTCAGCGCATATAAAGATCGAGCTTATAACTCAGATTCCCAGGCAGCTCTACATAATTTGTTTTTGGCCTGCAAAGCTTTTTGGGCAGACAACGGTTCTAACACGGCTTGTACCGAGGCATCAGTTACGACTACGACTTATGGGATAACCGCCAACACCAATATTCCCATTACGGGTGCTGGTGGTACGGAGACAGCTTTTGCAGCAACGGCTATCAACCAGAGTGGTGGCAATCCCGCTGGCTATAGTGTTGACCCTGCTGGAGCCATTACCCCAAATTAGCGATATTTAAAAGATTCCCTGCTTCGCCGAGTGTGAAGCAGGGATTTTTTTTGTTAAACCCAGGTATTCATTTATGAATGGTTTACAAATTCGACCGGTTTTTTTTTAATCTTAATCCCGGGTTGTTTTTACCTTTCCACTCTTGCCCCATCCATTGGTTATTCGGACACGCCTGAGTTCGTTGACACCTCTTTTGCCTTGGGCATCAGTCACCCTGCAGGTTTTCCTGCCTATAATTTAATTGCCAAAGCGATCACTTTTTTACCGTTGGGTTCCATTGCCTTTCGGGTCAATCTCTTTTCGGCTTTATTCGCTTGCATGACTTTGGTTGTTCTCTATTTATCGGCAATAGAGATTATTAAAATATGTTTTCCTGAAAGTAGCCTTGAATCAAGAATCGGGCCTGCTCTTTTTCCTCCAGCGCTATTGGCACTCAGTTCTCCTTTCTGGGGCAATTCCTTAATTGCCGAAGTTTATACCCTTCATTCCTTTTTCACCGTTCTTATCATTTATTTATTATTGCTATGGAAGAACAATAATGATTCGAGGTTTCTATTCCTTGCGGCCCTATGCTTTGGGTTGAGTGCCGGGAATCACGGCACCGTGGCTTTTTATCTACCAGCTATTTTGGTTCTGTTTTTTATCTGGGAGAAAAAGCATAAAATTAAAAACTTGAGCATCACCATTCTGATTTTTTTAATTGGATTTTCTGTCTACTTTTACCTGCCAATACGCTCGATGGCGGAACCGATTATCGACTGGGGGAACCCAGAAACATTGCAAAACTTCTTTGATCAGGTGACAGACCGTCGTCATTCAGACCATCATTTTTCAAAATTGCGTGCCCATTCAGAAAGCTCACTAACAGTTCAGCCATTTGGGCTTCAAATTCTATCGGCAGTTTCAAAGGTGGGTTTTGTTTTTTCGCAGTTGATTGATGATCTAGCTAAACAGTTTACCTGGATGATGGTAATTGGTTTTTTAGGAGGCTCCATTTTATGCGCGAAAAGAAATCCTCCTCTATTCATATTTTTATTCCTGATTACAGCGGCTAATGCAGCATTTTTTGTCGGATGGAGGGGAGAAAGTTATTTCCCGTCCTATATCGTTGCCTGTCTTTGGGCCACGCTCTGTTTTTATTGGCTTCTATACAAAAAGCTTTTCTCTAGTAGAAATGAAATCGTCAATCTTGAAAAATCGGTGCAGTTAAAAAAAACAGCTGGATTCAGTGTTTGCGCAATATCAGGTGCTTGTATTTTTTGGTTGATGATTTCAAATTTCTTCAAGGTGGACAGGTCAGATAGTTATTTTGGTGAAACTTTATTGAAAAAAGAATTATTGTCCGTAGATGATGAAGGTGTACTCGTAGCAGAAAATTCATGGTTCAACATGGCATATTTTCTGGATGTGTTGCGCTTGAGAGACGATGTGGCATTAGTCAAAGCCTCAGATTTTCTTGAACCCGATCCGGCCTCTTATCTGACCCCTAAGCGTTACCCGCAACTACAACTTCCCGATCGGAGGGAATACCAATTTGGTTCCTTTGAGGCCGCCTTCAATTATATGATGGTGTTTTTCAAGAGCAATTCCAAAAATCGCCCCGTACTCATTGAACAAAA
>JABJCF010000061.1 GCA_018665625.1 Nitrospina sp.
AAGACTTTTTATATAGAATAATATGTTACAAAATTATTAGAAAATCAGCTCTATCTAAGGGAGTGAAATAAATCCCTTTACGATCTATAAAACACTCAGGAGATTTATTGTGAAAACCAGTTCTGAAATTCGTGAGGACGTTCAGGAATACTACGGAAAAATTCTTAAAACTAAAAACGATCTGCAAACCAGTGCCTGTTGTGCCGCAGACTCGATGCCAGCATATCTACGACCGTACTTAAAAAATATTCACGAAGAAGTACAATCCCGTTTTTACGGATGCGCATCTAATTTCCCCACAGGGCTGTATGGTAAAACCGTGGTCGACCTGGGTTGTGGATCAGGACGCGATTGTTATCTCCTTGCGCAAGTTGTAGGACCAGAAGGCTTGGTCATTGGCATAGACATGACCGATGAGCAGTTATCAGTAGCAAGAAAACACATTCCCTTTCACACTAATAAGTTCAATTTGGAAAAACCGAATGTTGATTTTCGAAAAGGATGGATTGAAGATCTCTCAACCGCCGGTCTTGAAGACAACTCGGTTGATGTGATCATCTCCAACTGCGTTGTCAACCTTTCGCCCGATAAGGAAAGCGTTTTCCGAGAAATCTTTCGAGTACTAAAACCGGGTGGCGAACTATATCTATCTGATATCTTCACCGGTCGACGCGTTCCAGAACCTCTGACCACAGACTCGGTTCTCTTAGGTGAATGTCTTGGCGGAGCTTTGTATATTGAAGATTTCAGGCGCATGCTCGCCAAAGCAGGATGTTTCGATTACCGAGCCATCTCTAAAACCCTCCTTACCTTGAACAACGAGGATATCCAACGAAAAGCAGGCATGATTGATTTCTATTCCATGACTGTACGAACTTTCAAATGTGACTTTGAAGATATCTGTGAAAATTTCGGTCATGTTGCTTACTACAAAGGGACGATCCCCGAATTCCCACACGGGTTTACCCTGGATGATCATCACTATTTTCAGACAGGGATTCCCGTTCCCGTATGTGGTAACACTTTTAAAATGCTCAGCGAATCTCGATTCGGAGACCACTTTAAAGTAACAGGAGATTTCTCTACTCATTACGGTCCTTTCGACTGCAACGTAGCTCCCGCTCAGGAAGGGATATACTCGAATGGAAACGGGAATGGAAATGGAGCCTGTTGTTAGGTTAGGTTTAAAAAGGAAGTTTTAAACCTACCTGACTGAAGAACGTGTGGTTATCATTTCCAAAAATTTGAACTTTCTCCCGTGATGGTCTGAGGCCATTATATGCACCCTATCAATTGGTTGAAAAATTTGAAATGCCTGTTGGTCATGGCAGCGGTGCTTCTGGTTTTTACCCCTCAACAAATCGATGCACAAAACCCTGGCAAAACAGTAACCACCCTCGACAAAGCCAACCCGATTTCAATTGTCTATTGTGTCGACTGCGTCCCTTTCCATTTTCGTGATGAGCAAGGCAAACCCGCAGGAATGCTTATAGACCTTTGGCGGGAATGGTCAAAAAAAACCGGAATTCCTATCGATTTTCGCTCCGCTCATTGGGATGATTCTTTGTCCATGGTGAAGGCGGGAGTCGTGGATGCACATACCGGACTTTTCTTTAGCAAAACCCGTGATAAATTTCTAGATTATGGTGCGGCATTAAGAAAAACCGATACCCATGTTTTCGTCCACAAAAGCCTTCCCACTGTACACCGTTTAGAAGAGTTGATTGCTTATCGGGTGGGTGTACTTGCAGAAGATTTTGTACAAGGTTATTTGAAAAAACGGCTGCCAAAGGCTGATATCGTCCCCTACCCCGATTATGCCAGCATCATGGCAGCTTTAAAAGAAGGGTCATTGCGGGTTTTTGCTGCAGACACTCCCACAGGAATTTACCACCTTCAAAAAAGCGCCATGGTGGAACGCTTCTCGTTTTCCAAAGACCTTCTCCTTTATCAAAATGACTGGTATGCGGCAGTTAAAGAAGGAAACTCTAAATTATTAAAGGTCATCAATTCTGGAATGGCACAGATCAGTTCGTCAGAGCGGACTCGAATTAGCCGGCGGTGGGTTGGAATTACTGAAGAGAAAAAAACCGATGCTCTTATTGTTTCGATGGATCGGGACTATCCTCCCATGACTTTCCTCAACGCTCAAGGGCTGGCTGCAGGATTTCTAGTGGATGTGTGGAAATTATGGTCGGAAAAAACTGGAAGGTCTATCAAATTCAGAGAAAGCAATCTTAAGGAAAGCATAGAAGCTTTACGAAGTGGGGAAGCCGATGTCCACTCCGGGCTATTTAAAAATGATGAACGCAGCAAATGGTTGAATTTTACAAACGAGATTTATCGGGTAACAACGGGCTTGTATCAACGGACCGGGGAAACAGTTCCCGACGACCCAGCTAAATTTAAAAAAAATGCATTAGGAGTCATTGAGGGTTCCTATCAAGAAGCTATGGCACGAAACCGCTGGCCCAGCCTGAGGTTGATACCCTTTGACTCACCCCAGGAACTGATACAGGCTCTATTAGATAAAAATGTAGTTGCCGTTATAGAAGAAATCCCGGTTATGGATTCCTTGCTCAGCCAAATGGGAATGCGAGGAGAAATAAGCCTCAAGTCCAGCCAGTTGGAGACCAATGGGGTCCACTCTGCCATTCCTCAGGAGCGTAATGAAATCATAAATTGGATTGAAGATGGGTTCTCCCAAATAACTCCAATGGAACTTGGAGAATTGGAACGACGTTGGATTTCAGATCCGGACAAAAGAATCTATTTTGATCCTCAAAAAAAAGAAACTGTCCAACAAAAGGAATTTGGCCTAAAGGGCATTACCGGCATAATTCTGACAGTCATTTCCCTAATGGCTCTCACCCTTTACTTTCTAAACTATTATCTGAAAAAAGCCCGTGCTAAAGGCTCTGTAGAAAAATTTTTTCAATCTTCAAAAATTCGAAAAATGGGCGTGGGAGTGATTGGGTTGTTTTTGATCATAACCCTTTTATTAGCCTGGACAGCTACAATCTATATCGATCAAAGAGTCCGAAATGATACGGGAACAACGCTGGGTATCATATTGCAGTCAACGCAAGATGCACTAAAGATTTGGGTGGAGAATAATAAGGATGGACTGAACCAACTACTCATAGAGCCAGAACTCTTGCGCTTGGCTGAAAATCTTTTGGTCCTGCCTCGCAATAGAGAGACTTTAATAGAAAGTTCTGCTCAAATTGCCATGCGGGAGTTCTTTCAAACTCGCTTTGAAGCTTCCGACAAAGAAGGCTTTTATATTATTTCTCCTGACTATGTCAGCATCGGAAACAGTAAAGATGCCAACATCGGGGCAACCAATATCATCGCCAACGAAAGGGAAGACCTGATAAAAAAAGTTTTCCAGGGAAAAATTGTTTTTGTTCCCCCCATTCATTCAAACATTTCCACGGGTGCTCGACTGGATGAAAACAATACAGAAGAACCGACCATGTTTTTCGTAGGCCCTCTGAGAAATAACCATGGGAAAATTATTGCGGCTGTTTCGATCCGCCTCGATCCGTTCAAAAATTTTACCCGTTTGACTCAAGGAGGACGGATTGGAGAAACTGGGGAAACTTATGCTTTTAGCAAGCAAGGTTACCTGTATACGGTTAGCAGGTTTGCAGAACAAATGGAAAAACAGGGCTTGCTTCCCAAAGGCCAAAAAGGAATTCTGAAAATAAAAGTGACTGACCCGGGAGGCAACTTGATGACAGGGTTTTCGAATCCTATCCCTCCTAAGGATCGATCTCTTACCTTAATGGCAGAAAGCGCAACCCAGGGCAATTCAGGAACAAACACTATTGGCTATCGAGATTATCGTGGGGTGCCGGTTCTCGGTGCCTGGCTATGGGACGAGGCTCTTGGAATGGGGTTGACATCTAAAATCGACCTCAAGGAAGCGCTTGATCCATTCTATTTTGTTAGAAACATTCTCCTTCTGGTATTGAGTGTTATCGTAATTTTTTCACTTTTCCTTACGGCTTTAAGT
>JABJCF010000568.1 GCA_018665625.1 Nitrospina sp.
ACCCGTTCTTCATCGAATCCGACAGCTCGTTCCCATGTCCGGAATTGGAATTGACTTCTCACCCATTATTGTCCTGTTAGCAATCGTGTTTCTACAAGGATTCCTGGTGGAATCTCTGGCCGCACTAGGGGCAAGATTACAGTAAACAGCCATGCGTTTGAGTTACCTCGACATTCTGGAACAATGCTTTCACGATAAGTTCCGTGGATATAACAAGCAAGAGGTCGATACCTTTTTGCACCTTGTTGCCGATGATTTCAAGTCTATGACAGCAGAAATCAAAGACAAGGAAAAGCTGATTGAAGCCAGAGATAATGAAATAAAAAACTTGCTTGCCGATCTCGAATCTCGGCCCGAAGAAACAGACTCCCAAATCCCACAAGAAGTAGAAGAGGAACTGGCATATTTGAGAAAACAGGTCGAAGAAAAAGATCAAACAATAAAAGAATTACAAGAATCCCAAAACCAACCCGGAAATGACGATAATCCCTTCTCCCAACTCACACCCGAAATGCTCAAGGAAAAGGCGAAAAAGATCATCAACACTGCAAAAAACCAGGCCGAGGAACATCGGCAAGACGCAATAAAGGAGCTGGAATTTTTAGCACAGGAAATCGATACATTAAAAGAACAAAAAAAGACCTTGCTGGAAAACATCAAAACAACCGCTATTGAGCATTTGAGTAAATTTAAAGCAGGAGTACCAAACGGCCGCTCAGGAAATGCGGATTAACCCCTGTGAAAATGGAATCCGGTTCTCTGCCATAATACAACCCAGATCATCGAAAAACGAAGTTGCGGGGATATACAACGAAGCACTAAAAATACGGTTAACCTCTCCTCCTGTCGATGGTGCTGCGAATAAAGCTTGCATGCGTTTTGTGGCCAAATGGCTCGAAATCAGCCCTTCGGAAGTCAGTATCATTAAAGGACTGAGCAGTAAAAACAAAACCATTGAAGTGACAGGCCTCACTGAAAAAAAGTTTCACGAAATATTAAAAAACAAAAACCTTTATACCGAATAGAGAACATGATCAAAACCATTGAATATATAGACGGGGTTGTGCGTATGATCGACCAGACACGATTGCCCGCAGAAAAAGAGTTTGTCGATTGCCGCACCATTGAAGAAGTTGGAAATGCTATCAAAACCATGATCATTCGTGGAGCACCGGCTATTGGGGTCGCAGCCGCTATGGGCGTAAGCCTGGGAGCCGACTCCATAGAAGCTACGCGCTTTGAAGATTTCTATCGAGAACTCGAAGAGAAATGTGATCGATTGGGACAATCCCGGCCCACTGCGGTAAACCTTGCCTGGGCCATCAACCGAATGAAGCAGGTGACACTAGAAAACAAATCTCTTCCCATCAGCGAATTAAAATCACGACTAAAAGAAGAAGCGCTCACCGTTTTAACTGAAGACATAACCACTAATAAAACGATGGGCGAGCACGGGCAAACTCTTGTTAAAGATAACAGCGTGATTTTAACTCACTGCAATGCAGGTGCTCTTGCCACAGCAGGGTTTGGCACAGCCTTGGGTGTTGTTCGCGCGGCAGTGAATGCGGGAAAAAATATTCGGGTATTGGCAAATGAGACGCGGCCTTTCTTGCAAGGCGCACGTCTGACCACATGGGAATTAAAAGAAGACAATATTCCAGTAAAGTTAATCACCGACAACATGTGTGGTTTCTTTATGAACAAACAAGAAATTGATTTGGTCGTTGTGGGTGCCGATAGAATTGCCGCAAATGGGGATGTAGCTAACAAAATTGGAACTTATATGGTCGCCGTACTCGCAAAGGAAAACAATATTCCTTTTTATGTCGCCGCACCGGTTTCCACACTCGATCTTTCCCTTGCATCGGGGAAAGAAATTCCTATTGAAGAACGCTCATCCGACGAAGTGACTCACATAAACCAGAAACAAATATCTCCCGAGGGTATTGAGGCGGAGCACCCTGCCTTCGATATCACACCCAATCATCTGGTCACAGCTATCATCACAGAAAATGGCATCGCACGCGCTCCCTTCACGGAGTCCTTGAAAGCTCTCGCCAGTAAAAAATGAAAGCAATGATTCTGGCGGCGGGCTTCGGCACGCGCCTCAAACCTATTACAGACAACCTGCCCAAACCATTATTCCCTGTCCTCAACCGCCCCATCCTTGAACACACTCTGCAGTTTCTCAGCAAACAAGGTATCCGAGAAATTGCTATTAATCTCCATCACCAACCTGAAAAAATCATTGACTATTTTGGGGATGGAAAAGATTTTGGAGTGAACCTGCATTATTCCAAAGAAGAAGAAATTCTGGGCACGGCTGGTGGAATAAAAAAACTGCAATCCTTTTTAAAAGACGAAACCTTCCTTGTAATAAACAGCGATGTCCTTGCTGACATCGATTTAAACAACGCCCTGGAATTCCACAAAGAAAAGAAATCGAAACTGACTCTGGTGGTACGACAAGATTCCAATACGGAAAAATATAAACCCATCCTCCGCACAGAGGAAGGACGCATCGTAAATTTTCTCGGCCACACCATTAATAATTCAGATCCCACCACACAAGTAATGTTCACCGGCATTCAAATCATGGAACCAGATATCTTTTCTCGTATCCCGGAAAATAAGTTTTGTGGCACTACTGAAGATGTTTTTCCAGGAATGATTAAGGATGAACTGCCTGTTTATGGTTATCTGCATGAAGGATACTGGATAGATATGGGGACTCGTGAAACTTATATCCAGGCGCAAGTCGATGCGATGGATGGCAAACTGTTGTTAAAAACCACATCATCCAGAAACCCCGAAGGCCCTCTTGTTGTGCCGCCGGTTCATATCGGGAGAAATTGTGAAATATCGAAAGACGCACAGGTAGGACCCTATGCGGTGCTGGGAGATGGATGCCGAGTGCGCTCAGGAGCAGTGGTTGAGAGGTCTGTGCTTTTTCAGGGAGCCACGGTAGGCAGTGGTCTAACAGTAAAAAATAGTGTTATCGGCGAGGGAGTTGCCATTGCTAAAAATATAGAAAACCAGTCGCTGGCATCAGAAGCCTGACACCCTCCCTTGAAAGCCAATAAAACATTTTTCATTAAAGCAACTTGTGATTACTGAGTGTCATTGTGGAAACAGAAATCGCACCCTCTTCACAATTTATGATGCGACGCATCTCTGGCAAATCAGCTGCGCCCACCCGTGTGTACTCATCGGTATAGCTTTCAACATCTTTCAATCCTTTGGTTTCGGGATTGAAATAGAAAACTGAGTATTTTCTCGTCAGGAATTTCCCATCCTGATTTTTTTTACTCTCCTCAATATTAATGGAGAAAGAAAAACGCGGGGTCTGCCGGTTGATCTGCTGGATACGTCCGTCCTTGATGCGATAAAAAGAACTCATGCCATCGCCACCCATAACCAGTTTTCGTCCCAATGGATGTGTGCCATCATCACCGAAAACAAGTTTATATTTTCCATCTGATTCTTCAAAAGACCGTGGCCCGCGATGCATTGCAATAGATGACAGGTTCTCGTTCAGAAAACCTTTCGCCTTTTCTTCTTCTATACTGATTTCAATTTCTTTAGGACCTTTGACTGTCACTGTACCGCTTTGTTCTTCGCCATTGATATTAGCAACCACGTCAGCAGTGAATCCGCCAAAACCTTCGGGCCATCTTGCTGTGTTCGAAAAAACTTCCTGCATCGCGTTGCGCGCTTCAGAATCATCTTCGAGAGTGGTTTCTACATCTTTATCTTTTGTATACGTTGCCATCCAGAATCTCCTTAAAACAATAAGAGCCTGCCCGAAGTTTCGGCAAGCTTTTGAGTTACATAAAAGTTGTTATGTTAGTGAAACAATTATACCTTTTTTTGAGAGAGCTTTGCAAAAGCCAAAAAGAAGAGATGCTCTCTTATTTTACCGCCACACTGATATCAGGAACTCCCGATTTTTGCAAAAGGCCCATGACTTGAATGACTTCACCATAGGGGATATCTTTATCCGCCCTGATAACCGCTGTTTGTTTTTTGCCTTTCACATCCAGTTTGCCGAGAGCCTGTTCCAATCCCAAAATGGTGACACTCTTTCCTGCGAGAGATATCTTTTTATCTTTCGACATTTCTATCTCAAGAGTCTTGGGGTTTTCATCAATTATGGAAGATTTTGAGGTTGGTAAATTGATGTCCATGCGGCGGCTAAAATCGACAAAAACTGTGGAAACCATGAAGAAGATGATTAGCAGAAAAACAACATCAATCAATGGTGTCATCTCCATCGCAAAATTATCTTCTTCTTCTCTTCTAAATCGCACGCTAATTACCGAGTGATATAATTACAAGTTATGAAGATGCTGATTTCTTTGGCCTGCCCGAGGTTTTTTCTTTTACCACGCCATCATAAGAAAGCTCTTCCACAAGCTGAATGGCAACTTCTTCCATTTCAAAAACATATCGATCTATCTTGCCGCGTAAGTAATGATACAAAACCAGTGCTGGAATACCGACCAACATTCCCGCCGCCGTAGTAATGAGTGCCTCAGATATTCCACTGGCAACCAGGCCTGGGTTTCCTGTTCCACTCAGAGAAATCACATTAAAAGCCTTGATCATTCCAATAACCGTTCCCAACAGGCCCATCATAGGAGTGATATTCGCGACAGCCCCCAATACACGCAAGTTAGAATTCATCAAAGATGCTTCATGCTGACCACCGGCTTCAATCGCCCGTTCAATTTCATCCAACTTGCCACCGAACCTCAGCAAACCCATTTTCAGAATTCTTGAAAGAGAGTTGTCGTATGAATTACAAAGACGCAAAGTTTTTTGAATGTTTTGCCAATCCCATTGGCTACGAACATCTTTAAGGAAATCAGAATTGATGATGTTTTTTCTTCTCAGGTTATAGCCTCTTTCAATAGCGATACCCAGCATAAGCACAGAGCTAAAAAGAATGGGGTACATCATCGCCCCGCCCTTTTCGAACAGTGACAATAATTGCCACTGCCCTCCTGCTGAGGGTTCCGCTGCCAATGCCAGCGCAGGCATGGTGAGAAAACACACGCTGAGATAAAAAAAAGCAATTTTTATAGCACGATTCATTATATTTTTTAGTAAACAGATGGCTATTGAATGATTTTTTGCAGGAATGATCTTGTCATCAAACTGTACCCATCCTATTGGAAAGCTTGATCACCCTCATTCGGTAACTACAGTAACTTTTATAGCACGAAATTTTCGGGATTAGCAAGAAACAAGCCCATTTGAGAAGGGATTAAACTCTTTAAACACAGGGCTTTTTACTATATATTTGATTATTATCTTAACTTTCAAAAATATCATCATGTTCCGAACACACTTGAAATTTCCTCTGATATTTTTTTTACTGGTGCCATTGCTCCTCAATATCAATTGCAGCACGACTCAAGAACAAAGAACCGGCTCACCTGCAAAACTATTGCGGGAAGCAAGACAATTTATCAAGGAAAAGGATTCGGAAAAAGCCAAAAACAGCATCCAACTTATTATGGAAGATTTCCCTGATAGCAAAGAGCGGATCACTGGCTTAATGCTACTTGCAGATGTTCACTATAATGAAGAGGAATATGAAGAAGCAAAATTCCATTACCAAAAGTTTACCGAGCTCTATCCGGCCCATAGATTTGTAGACCGCGCTCATTTTTATAAAGCTATGGCCAATTTCCAACTCTCTGATCTCGCATCAAGAGATTTAACCCCTGTGCACTCCGCATTGGAGGGATTCGAAAATTTTATCAACGATTTCCCCAATAGCACTTACAAGGGGAAGGCACAAAAAAGAATCCAGCAGTGTCTGGATATTTTGGCTCAGAATATTTTTGAAATTGGGAAATTTTATTTCCGCACCGGATCATACCAGTCTGCAATCATTCGGCTAAAAAGTTTGATGCTTGAATACCCTACCCATGCTTACGTTGCCGAGGCAGAATTTCTTTTAGCTGAATCTTATCTCCATGAACAAAATTATATTAAAGCACGTGAGCATTACAAAGTGGTTTTGCAGAAACATCCAAGAACAGAATTTGCAAAACAAGCGCGATTAAAATTAAGAGAACTTAGAAAGCTGTAATTGCTATGGCTAAAATTCCTCCAAAAAAAGACACCACTTCAAACAGCCATGACCCTCTTGACCAATATATGAGAGAGATCGGCAAAATCAAACTCCTTTCCAGGCAAGAAGAAATCAACCTTGCCAATGGAATTAAACAAGGAGACTCAAAAGCCGTTCAGGAAATGGTTCGCAGGAACTTAAAGTACGTCGTCACCGTAGCAAACAAATATCGCGGATATGGAATGTCACTGCAAGACCTGATCGAAGAAGGCAATATCGGTTTAATTCAGGCAGCCAAACGCTTTGATGTTTCCAGAAATGTAAAGTTCATCACCTACGCCGTTTGGTGGATAAAACAGGCAATCATGCATTCCCTTGCAGAGCAATCGGGCACGGTTAAGCTACCCGTTAAACAAGTTGGAAAAGTCTCCAAATTCAACAAGAAGAGCCAGCAAATGTGTCAGGATATGGAGCGCGAACCCACACAGTCTGAAGTGGCCAAAAGTTTGGGTTATAACGATGACGAAATCAATTCCATCATGCGCGCCTATCGAACCCATCTATCTCTGGACACTCCTCTAAAAAATGATGACCACACTCCTTACCTGGATCTTTTGGAAAATAAGGAATTTATTCCCTACGATGATCAGATCATGCGAGAGTCGTTGAATGAAAAAGTAGATCAAATGCTTGAGGACCTCTCCGAAAGAGAAGCCACCATATTAAAAATGCGATTCGGTTTTTCCGGAGAAGTTAAAACACTGGAAGACATTGGTCAGGAAATCGGACTCTCAAGAGAACGAGTTAGACAAATTGAAAAGCGTGCCAAGCAGAGATTAAAATCCAAATTGCAAAATGAAGCATGGATCACTGAGGACGAATAAAGAGTAATGTTAACTGAAATTTTTGCACTCTTCCTACTTGCTTACCTTTGTGGTTCGATCCCATTCGGTCTGCTTCTCTCTAAAACACAAAACATAGACATCCGCGAACATGGCAGTGGCAACATCGGCGCTACCAACGTTGCACGAACAATGGGGAAAAAAGCCGGGTTACTCACTCTTGCTGGAGATGTTTTAAAAGGTTGGGGCACAGTTTTTTTAGCAAATTTATGGTTTGATAAACCCAATATCATTGCCCTGGCCGGACTCGCCGTTTTTCTAGGGCACCTTTTCTCCATATTTCTTAATTTCAAAGGCGGAAAAGGTGTAGCGACAGGGCTCGGGGTGTTCAGCTTTGTTATGCCTTTACCCACCCTGATATCTGCCGGAATTTTCGCTCTAAGCCTTAAAATTTCAGGGTATGTATCGTTAAGTTCCATTCTGGCAGCCCTCTCTTTACCCATACTGGGAATCTTTTTTCGTGTACCGTTTCCCTTTATTTATCTAGCTGTCATAGTGGCGCTGTTCACCCTGCAAAAGCATCACAGCAATATTTTACGCCTCGTCGAAGGAACGGAAGCGAAGTTTTTGAAAAAATAGGGTTTGACAAAATAGATGGAGTAAATATAATTGGTTGCTTGGGAACTCCAATCATCCCAGAAAATCTTAATGAACGCGGGAGTAACTCAGTGGTAGAGTGCAACCTTGCCAAGGTTGAAGTCGAGGGTTCGAACCCCTTCTCCCGCTCCATTTTTCCATCATTTTATCCAAAGCGGGGCACCGTCGCCAAGTGGTAAGGCCGAGGTCTGCAAAATCTCTACCGGCGGTTCGAATCCGCCCGGTGCCTCCAATTTCACTCCTGCTCCCACCAAACACCTTTTATTTCAAAAAAATAAACTTGTAAAACCCAGTATTTATATTACAATAATTGTTAATGTTTAATTGACTGAGCTAATCCCCTTGATTGAAGCCGAGTTTTTATACAATCCTGCCGACAAAGGAATGCATTGCCATTGTCCGACTATACTCGAATGCCAATCCGGTAAGCTGCTGGCTGTCTGGTACGTATATAATGTGGATGAATATCGAAATGCTACATTGGCCTTGGCTAGCAAAAATCTAAAAGATTCTATTTGGAATACCACTAAAACCATTTCCATTGACTCAAAGTATTCACTGGGTAACCCGGTTCTTTTTCAAGAACCGAACGGAAGAATCCATCTCATGTATGTAGCCTTAAGAGGAACGTACTGGAATGATGCCGTTTTATATAGCATTTACTCAGAAGATGATGGTGAAACCTGGACCGACCCCCGTTTGCTCTGGAAAGAATTGGGGATGATGGTGCGGCATCCCCCCGTATTCCTCAAATCGGAAGTCTGCCTGTTGCCCGCTTACGATGAATGCAAAAAGAGATCCATCATATTATCCAGCCAACCCCCTTATTCCAATTGGGAAATCAGTTACCAATTTAAGGAAAGCGATATTATTCAGTCAACGCTGATTAAAACAGAGGAGGATGACCTCATTATGTTTTTCCGTCCCCACTCCGACCCAAGATTTATCTGGAAAAGCCAGTCCTGCGATCAAGGTAACTCGTGGTCCACACCAGACATGACCTCTTTACCCAACCCTCTGTCTGGCATTTCTGCAATTTCAAAAAACAATGCTATCGCCATGATATACAACCACACGCATGAACATCAACGATATCCGCTAAGCGTTTCTTTAAGCAAGGACGGAGGAACCACATGGGAAGAAAATTGGACTTTAGATAATGTCCCATTGGAAGTTTCGTACCCCAGTTTCATAACCGGGAAAGACAATACTATTCATGGAGTCTACACTTACAACCGCCGCATGATAAAATATGTTAAATTAGACCAAAATATATTTTCATGAACCTATGGATCAAATTTCTGAATATAAAAACTTACATGCGGGGAAAAATCTTTTCATTCTCGCCTCTGGCCCATCCCTGGCAAAACAAGAGCTGTCTTTATTAAAAAATAAAATGGTGATGGGTTTGAACCGATCTATCTTGGTTTATCCTGAACCCTATTACCACTGTGCTTTTGATCACCGCCTTTTTGATCTTTACTCAGATGCATTTAAAAAAGTCCGCCAGTTATTCACACTTGAAGACCGCCCTTGGGGTCTGCCCTTGAAATTACTTGGAGGAGAGGGGTTTAGCGAAGACCTTGAAGAAGGCATTTATTCTGGCTATACCATTTCCTATTTCGCATTGCAGGTCGCAGTTTATATGGGGTTTAAGAAAATCTTCTATGTGGGACTAGATTTAAAACATGTTGGGGCGAACACCCATTTTTTTGGACAGGACTCACAAACCATAAACCATGAACAAACCGAATTCCCCAGAATGCTAAAAACACTGGAATATGGCGCCAGTGTTCTAGCAAATAAAAACGTTGAAATTTTCAACTGCAGTCCAGACACCACCTTGGAAGCTTTTCCAAAAATGAGTTTTTTACAAGCAGTGGCTCTTTAGCAACACTCAGTTAAGCTACTTAATAATATCGAAAGAAAGCGAAAAACGTTTTTTCACCGATGATATTCTAAATTTCCCAAAACCTTAGCCCACTAAAAATTGACAAAAATGTAACACTTCAAAACTGCCTATCTACGCCACCAATATTCCCTAGTCGGAATTTATATTCCACATAAAGCCAATATTTAACAAAGGTTTACACTTGATTTTCATTATATTTCTACCTTATCCCCCTACAAATAGGGGGGGGCTTTACAAGATTTACTTTCTAATATAAAATTACCTCACATTAATAAATTATCTATTTCCCGATGATATTACATTGGTGTTCTATCTGTTTTTATGTTTTTAGTCGGAGTATTGCCACCTAAAGAGGAGTATGGAACCATGGTCAATGCAGATTCAAAGATGAAATGGGGGATTAAAAAGAAACTAACTAGTCGTCCCTGAAAAACCCTATTTCCAGAGAAAAATGGTAAAGAAGGTCCGTGTTTTTATTCAGCAATCGGTCGAAAATGGTTTTTGAACAACCACGAAAAAAGAAATAATAAGAAA
>JABJCF010000062.1 GCA_018665625.1 Nitrospina sp.
AAAGGTCTTAAAACACCAGTTTGTTCAGTGTTCTTTTAATAGTGTTTCTTTAACGCAGAAAAAAGGAGAGGGTTATGAAAAAGATTTTTGCTTTAACAGTGGCTTTCATTGCTGGTATGGCTATGACAGCTAACGCAGGTAGCATCACTCCCGGCCAAATGACAAAGTGTACCGATGCAACAAGCATTACGTTTGAAACAGCTGGCCCTGCAAATGATGCAAGTGGCAAGAATGGTTTCACGACCAATGATCGTGGCGGCGCGAATTTGGTGATTTGGAAATCTTCCAACTTCACAACGATTCCTATAACATTAGGGCCCAACGACAATAACGATAGCCTAAACGGTACCGATGGTGGCCGAACAGGTTTGCCACAAAGAGGCGGAATGGGTAAACATAAAGTGACCTTGAAGGGTCAAAATAATTTCAGCCGTGGTGATTCTATTGGTGATATTAGTGGATTAGTTAAAATCACCAACACAGGCACCAACGCAGTAACCGTTACCTGTAACTAAGTTTTTAAGTAGGAGCTTAATTAATAAGCGAGTTAAGTTCTTACCCTAGTAGAGCAGCCGGCCACTCCCTGGTCGGCTGCTTTTTTTTTGGTTTCTCTCCCCCAAGACGCTGTTTTAGCTGTTCCTTGTTCAGAGTCAAAGCTTTTAACTATTTTGTCTTGCTGGGTTTTAAGGTTTTCCCCTTTTAGGCATAGGAGGGTAGAGAGAGAGTAGGAATGAGATTCTTCTTTTCCTCGTCTTGTAGTTTCTGGCTAGTCTTTCCCTGCAAGCTTCAACCCTGTCAAATATTTCTATGCTACATAGGAAAACTCCCTCTTATAACTAGCGCAAAGCACTGGGGTAAAAAACAGCCGACCGCCTATATTCACAAATTGATGTATCAACTAAACTCTCTCCCAAGTAAAGATGTATGAAAAGGTCTATAAACACCAATTTGTTCAGTGTTCTTTTAATAGTGTTTCTTTTAACGCATAAAGGAGAGGGTTTATGAAAAAGATTTTTGCTTTAACAGTGGCTTTCATTGCTGGCATGGCTATGACAGCTAGTGCAGGTAGCATCGCTCCCGGCCAAATGGCAAAGTGTAACGATGCAAAAAGCATTACTTTGGAAACAGCAGGTCCAGCTAATAAGTCTAGCGATAAATTTGGCTACACCAGCAATGACCGTGGTGGTGCAAATGTTTCCATTTGGAAATCTGCAAACTTCACAACGATTCCAGTTACATTAGGACCGAACGACAATAACGCTAGTTTGAATGCTACCGATGGCGGACGAACCGGTTTGCCACAAAGAGGCGGAATGGGTAAACATAAAATTACTCTGACCTCTCAAAAATCATTCAGCCGTGGTGACTCTATTGGTGATATCAGTGGATTGGTTAAAATCACCAATACCGGTACCAACGATGTAACTGTTACTTGTAACTAAGATTTTTATGTAGGGCTTAATAAGCGAGTTAAGTTCTTACCCTAGTAGAAACAGCCGGCCACTCCCTGGTCGGCTGTTTTTTTTTGCCCTGCCTTTTAGTTATATGTGGTTTATTCTTAATTTCTTCCAGCTTATTTGTTACCCTTAGCCTTCCGTTGGTATTAACCTTCTTACATTTTCAGGAATCTTAATATGTCTGCTCCAATTAAAGTTCGTTTTGCTCCTAGTCCCACCGGTTTTTTGCATATCGGGGGGGTGAGAACTGCATTGTTCAACTGGTTGTTTGCCAGAAATCATGGGGGGAAATTTGTTTTGCGAATTGAAGACACAGACCTTTCCCGATCTACCGAAGAATCTATCGAGGAAATTATTGAGTCGATGCGCTGGCTGGGATTGGATTGGGATGAAGGGCCTTTCCGGCAAACGGAGCGTCAGGAAATTTATACTCAAAAAGTTGAACAATTATTTCAAGAAGGTAAAGCTTACCGCTGTTACTGTACTCCTGAAGAATTGGATCGGAAACGCAGCGAGGCTCAAAAAGCCGGACTCAAACCGAAATACGATGGAACTTGCCGTGAACGTTCCGACGTTCCAGAAGGCGCTCCCTCGGTTGTTCGTTTCAAAGCACCTTTGGAGGGCTCGGTGATTGTCGAGGACCTGCTGCGAGGTAAAGTGATTTTTGATATTAAAGAATTAGATGATCTGATTATTCAGCGCACGGATGGTACGCCTACTTATAATTTTGTGGTTGTTGTGGATGATTCAGAAATGGAAATCACACATGTTATTCGAGGTGATGATCATTTGTCAAACACGCCGCGTCAATGTTTATTGTACGATGCGCTGAACTTTAAGCGACCGCAGTTCTCACATATTTCCATGATTCTGGGGCAGGACAAATCTCGTCTCAGCAAGCGGCATGGTGCTACGTCGGCACTGGCTTACCGTGACATGGGCTATTTGCCCGATGCGATGATAAATTATCTGGCTCGACTGGGCTGGTCGCATGGCGATCAGGAAATTTTCTCGCGGGAAGAGTTGATCAAGCATTTCTCTTTCGATTCGGTGAATACGTCAGCTGCAATTTTTGATGCGGACAAACTGTCGTGGGTCAACGAGCAATACATACAGTCGACACCACCGGGGGAGCTCGCCAAACACCTTGAGCCGCACCTGATAAAAGCAGGAGTTTTACCAGAAGATCATAACCTGAGTTTGCAGGGAATTTCAAAAGTCATTCCCTGTTTGAATCAAAGGGCGAAGACTCTCATTGAAATGGCCGAAAAGTCTGCTTTCTTTTTTAAGAAGGAAGTGGAGTTTGACGAAAAAGCCAAAAATAAATTTTTGACGGAAGAGGCGAAGCCTATACTTGAAAAAGTGATTGCCGGACTTTCTGCGCTGGATGAATTTTCCGCAGAGAAAATTGAGACGTTGTTCAAAAATATTGTTGAAGAAGAGGGGATGAAACTAGGCAAACTGGCACAACCGGTTCGGGTCGCCTTGACGGGAACTACCGTGAGCCCCGGTATCTACGATGTCATTTTGCTTCTTGGAAAAGAAGAAACTCTCAAACGTTTGAATAATGCATCTCTTGGCATTTAAGATTAAATGCCAAGCTATTCCATTTATCAAATGATCATTTTGGTTTTGTTTGGTTCTGACTAGAAAAAGCGGAGATGATTCTATCCATGGCTGCAAACAGGAGTTCTACGCTGTATCCTGCTAAAAAAGCTAAAGGAAGAGAGATGGAGCTTTGAATTCCAAGACTCTCGGTATTTAAATTTCCATCTAAAATTTGATCACTTGGGATGGAGACCCAGCCAATAGCAATGCCTGCCAGCATCCCAAGAAATAAGCGGAGCCAGTATCTAATTTTCAAGTCGCTCGTAAAACTTAACCGCTTAATTTCGATAGAAAGCGCTCTTAAGATGTGCGCGTTGGCGCCTAACAATCCATATAGTAGAGGCAATAGGTAATAGTTGATATTATAAATTGATGAGTCTGCTACCGTGATGTAATGAATTCTTTTTTCTAAATTGTCATTGAAATCTTGCTCTTCTTTCGCCTTATAATTTGGGCCGAAAAAACGCCCATATTTATCAACCCAGAAAATTATTGAGCCAATACTAATAGTTAATTTTTTCTCATTTCTTAAATAGTCATTTTGTATTTCCAGCTTTTTTGCTTCCAGCTTTTTTGTTTCAATTGAGGTTTTGCTTGCTGAGTCTAGCTGTATCTCTTGACCTTTTTCCAAAAGTATGGATTGTTGGTGAAGGAGGGCTTTGTATTGAATTCTTTCATTTAACCCAGTCGCCCAAATGACTTGAATTAATACGAGCCCTGTAATCGAGAGCAGGGCAAAGCAACCGAACATCATAACAGCCCTCGAGGCCGCTGACTTTAGCATCCCCCATTGATACCATTTGGCATTAGCGCGCGGTGAAAGGTCGCCAAGAGTTTCTTTTAAACTTTCTCCGGTCACAGGGTGCGCCAAGCGGGCAATATGATTGTATGCGGCCAAGAAATCTGCCTCAAAACTCTCATTCTGCTTTTTTCCTTTTAAATAAGTTTTGGCCTTTACAAGGGTAAATATTATTTTTGGATCGACCTCGGATTTCTTTATGATTGCATAGTGGAGTAAAGTTTGAGCTTCTTTCACGCTTTGTGAAAAACTGAGGAAAATTTCCTCGTTGATCTTGTCAAGATAGGCGGTTGTAAGGTTTTCCTTTTTCTCGGGGATATTATTATCTTCTGCCATTTTTTTTTCCGATTGTTAGATCATTAATATTATTTGATCTTTTAGTGATTTTTATTTCAAAAGCACAAGGCCTATATTGAGGCGCGACTTCGGATAAAAAGTTGCTATTAGTATCACCTGTTTGATTGGAGTTTGGAGTATTTGCCGCGTCTCCACTATTTATATTGTCTCCAGGAGTCGAATTTGGTGCATTTGCGGTGCCCTCATTTGATGTGCTTTTAGTCGACATTGCGCTTTTCCCTTTCGCATTTAGCAATACCTTTTTGGTGCAAAGGATTGGAAGAAAGGATGATCTATCTGAAAAAGTGACTCTTATTAGTCCTTCAAACGGATTTTCAATATAGGTCCATGCTTTCCATGCTATTTCCCCATTTTCTTGTATTTCTTCTTTGAGGTTTCGGTTTTTTTCAGGAGGTTTTGTTTTTTGGGTAAGGGGCCGGGTATTTTCTAAAAAGGTAATGTCTCCGGAAAATCGGTACCAGACATGATAAATAGGGTCATCTTCATGTTTAAATTTGTCAAAAACTTTTTTACTAGTTTGGAGTTTCATCCAAAGATAAAGAGGTTTGTTTGGTGGAGCATTTTCCGATTTTAATTTTACGGCGTCCCCATTATCATCAATTGCACTTGCCCATACAACGTCGAGAATTTTAATAGGTTTTTTTTCTTGTGTCTTCATAAAGGGAAAAGCATTAGCTGTTTGTGTGAAGAAAGCAAGAAGCAATAGGGTTGAACAGAGAAGTTTAAAGGGAACGGTTTTAAGGAGCTTGCGGGGGTGGAAAATATTTTCTGAATGTGTCGTGGTTTTTTTGAGCTTTGGTTTCACATTCATGAATGTCACCTGTTTTTTTGAAAAACTTCGGGAGCCTTCGGTCGTCCAGTTTATAGGTTTTGACTGGGGCTAATAGATAATCTCATTTTACTGTTTTTAAATCAATTTTGTTATTTTTAGTTTGTTGTTTTATTCTTTTTTGCTGGTAATAAACTCTCCAATATCTTTGATTTGGACTTTGTCTTGCAAGCCTTTTGATTTGACTGCATCTTCCAGCATGAGAACGCAAAAAGGGCATGAGACGGCAATGGTGTCCGGTTGAGTGACCATCAACTCATCGAGTCTGTGATGACTCATACGCGTTCCGGTATTTTCTTCCAGTAAAAAGCGAGCCCCACCAGCGCCACAACAGGTACCGGTTTCCCGGCTTTGTTCGATTTCTTTTATCGAGCCAGATGCCTGGCTTGCAACTTCTCGTGGCGCATCATATATTCCATTGTGTCGACCCAGATAACAGGAATCGTGAAAAACGATTTTTTCTTCTTCATTATTCTTTGGAGAAATTTTTCCATCCTGAATTAATTTTTGCAAAATTTCTGAGTGATGAATCACTTCCAGGTTTGCTCCGAATTCTGGGTACTCATTTTTTAAAGAATTTAGGCAATGCGGACAGTGAGTGATTACTTTTCGCACACCTTTTTCTTTGAAGGTTTGCGCGTTTTCTGTTGCCAGCATGTCGTACAAATATTCGTTGCCTGCACGGCGGGCAGGGTCGCCGGTACACCCTTCATCATTTCCCAATATGGAAAACTCGACGCCTGCGTCTCTCAAGGTTTGCACAACCGATTCCGTTATTTTTTTACCACGAGCATCGAATGAGCCATTACAACCTACGAAATAAAGATACTCAGTGGGTTTGGTTTTGTCCCATATGGGAACGTTCAGATCTTTTGCCCAATCAGATCGTGAGGTTTTTGGGAATCCCCAGGGATTCGATTGTGTCTCCAGTGATTTGAAGGCGGCGGTAAATTCATTTGGATAACGGTCTTCGGTCAAAACCAATCCGCGTCTCAGTCCGATAATTTTATCCACATAATCGATCATCACAGGGCAGGCCGCCTCACAAGCGCCGCAAGTGGTGCAGGACCAGAGGACTTCGTCATCAATAACACCGCCTGGAAGTATAATATCGGAACCTTGCGGGCCGTTAAGGTGGTCGCGCAGATCGACGGTCAATTGTTGTGGGGATAGAGGTTTGTCGGTGGCCCAGGCAGGGCAGGCTCGATCGCAACGACCGCATTGAGTGCAGGTGTGAAGATCCAGCATTTGTTTCCAGTTCAAGTCATCTGTGTTGACCAGTCCGAAAGATTCTTCTTCTTCGAAGTCAATTCGATTCAAACCGTTGCCGGAATCCAGTTTCGAAAAAAATACATTGGGGATCGATGTCAGAATATGGAAATGTTTGCTACGAGGTAAAAGAATTAAGAAAATCAAGATGGATGAAACATGAGTCCAATAGGCCAGGCTGTGAAGGTTCCCCAAAGTATTTTGTTCAAACATTCCTAAAAGAGGAGCCAGAGCCAAACCGAGGGGGCCTGAATGACCTTCGGGCTGAAGAGCCCGGAATACAGAGTCAAACAACATGTCGCTAGCCATTATTGCGAGTATCAGAACCAGAATGAACAAGCCTTCTGCAGATAAAGTAAGACGCTGTGGTTTCAGCACCAGCCTTCGGTAAAGTGCGAAAAAAACCGCCAGAGTGACCAGTAACACTGCACCGTCCTTGATCCAATGGTAAGCGATATAAAATGAATTGCTATTTTGGAAGGGCAAGTCTGTGACTGGGAAAAAACCAATGATGAAAAATTCTGCGGCGCGAAAAAGTAGAATCAGGAATCCCCAAAAAATCAGGGCATGCATCCACCCTGCGCCTTTTTCCTGCATCAATTTGGTTTGGCCAAAGGCAATTTTTAAGGTGACGCCTAGTCTTTTAAGAACTCGATCGCATCTTCCAGAAGGTTTGGCATTCCATAGAAGTTTTAATTTCGGCCAGGCGGCTGCCAAAAAAATGAAAAGGGCAACGATGCAAAGGATTCCCAAAATCAGGGGTTGGGATTCTGGCGAGGTCCATTCGAAGGCGCGATTTACGTTAAGAGTCATTAATTTATTGGCATTTACGGAGAAAAGACTGTTAGCTTGTTGTTTTTATTCAGAATATCTATTTTATTCAAAGACGGGGTAATATATAATTATTAATGAAGTAATTCTTCCATTTTTTAGGAGCGTAGACTTTGATATTAGTTTCACGTCTATATTTTGGGTTTCTAGGGGCTTTGATTTTATGTGTTTCAATGATTTCGCAAGCCTTCGCGGTTCCTCTGGAAAATGCGCTAGATAAAGGTCAGGCCAAAAATGACCTGGGAATGCATCGCCCCTGGGATGAGGCTCCACCTGTCTATTATGATCTTAATCCTCATATGACAGACGGTTATAATGAACCTCACCCGTTGCCTGCTTATATCAATCGCGATACTTATAATCAATTATTGAATATTGAACCGGTGAATCAAGTTCAAAGTAGAGTATTTAACCCGAAACTTTTTGAAGCTCTGCAAAGAATTGGTATTTTAGGATTTGAAAACAAAACTTTTGCTCCATTTGAAGATAAATCTGCGGGGGTAGTGGTTTCGCAGCAGGCTTACCAGGAGTTGAAGGTTAATAAAAATTATTCAAACATCGTATCACCGCAAATGATGGAAGATGCGCGTCTCAAAATAGTTAAAACTCCGGGAAAAACTTCTGCTCCCAAACAGGATAACCTTAATAATAATAACCAATTGAGGAAAGAATTGGTTGCAACCGATGCGGTTGATGCAATTATGGTTGGGGCGGTTACAAAATACTCTGATAGATATCGCGATCGGCGCGGAAAAATTCAAAAAAGTGTTGCCAGCGGGCTCGAATTTACAGCATTCTTGGTGGACCCGCGCACACAGGAGGTCATCTGGGGGGCTCGCTTTGTGGGCAGCCAAAAGCCAGGTTTACGAAACTTAAGCAGTAGCAAGGGGCGCTGGCTGAGCAAAGAAGGTTTTAGCCGGGCGGCTATGAAATTTGTTCTGAAGGAATTTCGCAACAGAGACTGAAAAAATATCTTATAATTAACCTTATGAATTCATCTTTCGATAAATTGCCTGAAACCGAGGCGGATAAAAAGCGCGTTTTATGGCGTAAGCTCTTCTGGCTCAATTTGTGTATATCTCTTGTTTTAGTAGGCTCATTCTGGTTACCCGAGAAGCTAGTTAAGTTTCAAAAATTTCTCGACTCTCCCAGTGTGGATGTGCCGGGGGAAGGGAAAATGGCAAAAAAAGAAAAGAAAAAAACAGAACCTGCGCCAATGCAAGTGAAGAACCAGCTCAATTCCAGAGTAACTACGGTGAATGCGTCTTCTGAAAAAGAGTACGTGTATTTTAATTTGCGAAGTGGCAAGGTCGTAAAAATTCACGATCCGTCTTCTTTGGAGTGGGATCTGGCGTTTCGAAGAAGTAAAGTTATCACCAATGGGGGAGCCTCAAGCAAGTTAGGGAAGGCGGGCTTGATAGACTTGGGCGCGATAGAGTTTGATAAGGTTACCGAAGTGCCCAAGGAAAATTATGTTTTGGATGTTAGCACCCGTACGGATACGGAAAATCCGGTGGTGTTGAAACCGTACAACTACAATTATCTGACCCATAAGCTGTCGGCCAAGGAAAATGTATATGCAGCACGAACTGCAGACAGTAAGTTTGCCAAGTTTCAGTTTTTAGACTTTTATTGCGATAACAAGGAAGTTGGGTGTATAACGCTCCGCTTTGTTTATCAGGGAAACGGCTCAAACAGCTTTTTAAAACCGACTGGAAATTTTTCCACTGCATCGGCCGAAATTGCTCCAGCTGCAAATTCAGACACATCCTCGTTTTGATGAGTTTATAATAAGCACGGCTTAGTTTCCCCTTTCATAGACCCATATTATTTGATAGAAATAAAGCTTCCCCCAAACTTGTTTGTGTGAGGGGAAGATTAATCAGGAACTAAAACATGAAGATTTGGAGAAGAAAAGAATGCCTACTTTGAAGGGATTATTGTTCAATCAATTTGCAGCAGAAGGTCTCACTTCGCTAGTGGAGGAGATGCAATCAAAATATACGGCTAAGAAGGGACGTAGATTTAATCATAACAATGTTACCTATGAAGTCAGCCGTCCCTCTCTCAAGGAGGGAGCTATTGAGTATGAGATCAGTTCAAAAATTCCTGAGGATGAAATAAAGACTCCCAAAGAGATGCAGACTTATTTCCAGCAAATAAAAAAAATTCTTTCCAAAGGAAAACTGAAGCCTGAATCTGTTGAAATGGAAAATATAATTTGGGATTCCAAAAAAGAAACAGAAAAAAAACGGGATTACGTGAAGCTTCTTTACAAATTTCCTTTAGATGATTTATTCGATGATAAGGCGGTAGCTAAGAGGCATGAAAGTATCATAGCTGGCAAGGACGACCCCGGTGTGGCAAATTCTGCAGGCGCATTTACCATCGCAGGAAACGTGGTTTTGGCGGACGTTCGAGATACCATGCAAAATATTGGCAGGGATAATGTGAATAATCTTATTGAGGCAAATAAGCAGGTAAAAGTGGTATTGAAAGGTTAATTTTTTTTCATGAGAAATATTCGCTACTTTTTGGGCCGCACACTTCAACTTATAGGCCTGGCTACTATTTCTCTGGTGGTTTTCATGTTTTTTACCCAAATGAGTATGGAGCCGCTTTTGATTTGGTCGCTTTTAGGTGCGGCTGAGTTTTACGGTGGCACTTGGCTTTTAGGTAAGGAAGGGCAGACCTGAAAACTTATTATTCGCTTTTAGTGATTAAAACCTGCCTCTGGTTTTTTAACCCCACCCTCCACAAAATGGATTCTTATGAAAGAGCTTCTCGCTGAACCTGGTTTTCTAGCTCCTTCGGGCACGATAGGGGCTGATGTCAGCTACCTTTTGGCCGTCGTTTTCACGGTCCTTTTCCTCGTTGCCTGGGGCATGGCAAAAAAGGCTCAAGGCACCCGTCACCATAAACTAATTTTGGTCTCCATGGTGTCGATGATTATTTATTTTGTGGGGTATTACTATGCCAGATCCCTGGGGGTTCTTTCATTTGAGGGTAGAGAAGGTTTTGGCGGACCCGATGATGTCTATGAAAATGTCTTTAAGCCAGTTTTAATCACCCATCTTACCCTGGTAGTCATGGGAATGATTCTTGCCTTTTATATGCTTTCACAAGGGTTCAGGGCCAGTAAAAAGGTGGAAGGAGAATACCTCCTTAAAGATAGTGAATTAAAAGTAAGCCCTCGCAAATTCAAAATTGTCATGTTGACCATTGTAGGTTGCTGGATTGCAATGCAAGTGTTGCTTTTAGCTACCCGTGAAAATCCACTCGGGGCCAGCATTGCCTATGCATTGATTTTTGCAACAGTGGCTCTGGTCGCTAGTTTGGAAAAATTGATTGAAAAGATATGGCCCAATGGGGCTAATAGGCACAGGGTGTTGGGCCGGTTTACCATGGTTGTTTATGCCCTCATTCTGGTAACAAGTACTGCAACCTATCTTATGCTTTACTTTATCTATCCGCTAAAATCCTGATATAGGACGGCTGGTGCGAGGGGGGTAGGTTTGAAATCCCCCGAAAGACGGGAAATTCTTTAAAATAAGGGGTTTTACTCTTGACACCTCCCGAATTTACTGATAAATTTCGCGGAATTATATGACTTCGAAGTACATAAGAAGGAGGTATAAGGCAGTCAAGGCATTAACGCCAAGACCGATGTAAACGATGGTATCGAAAATTTTTCCGTCTTTGCTGGCCATAAAATCCTCTAGGGTGAAAAAAAGTTCTTTGTAAAAAAAGAGATATACCCTATCATTCACTTTTTAAAGCTGTCAAGATTAAACTGGTATTAAATTTTTCCGGAGCAAACAATGGATATAGAAAAAGTTAAGGAAAAGGCTGGACCCCTGATTTATATTGGAACTGTAATCTTCTGTCTATGGTTCTTCTATTGGTTTGCATCCGTGTGGCGCTAATTTATTGGGTTGATATACAGTCTTAATTTTATCTTAGGGGGAGTTTAACGAATTATGAATGATTTCGCGGCTGACGAGCAGAAAAAATTTATCACTCCAAAGTCAATTATTTGGTTCTTAATTGCTATGGTATGTATGGCTGGATATTACTTTCTAATTAATATCGGCCTCATGAAAGTACAAGGACTGGATTTTTTCTATCTTTGGAGCAGTGGTTCAGGGGGCGGTAGCGGTCACTAAGTCCCGAACCGTAACGAATTAAAAATGACAAGCTCTTTGGGCTTGTCATTTTTTTTTGCCTTTTGGGATTGTTGAAAAATTCTGGAATTTCTTTATTTTTGTATTAATTCAACACACCCCTCATTAAAAACACTTCAATCTATCAAGCCATGAAGGGTAAACCCACCTGCCGCATTTTACTCTTCCGCCATGGAGAAACCGCCAACTCGAAGGAAGTTTGTTTTAATGGCCATTTTGATGTTGGCCTTTCAGAGAGAGGGCAGAAACAATTTCAACATTGGACGGAAATTTTAAAACAGGAAAACTTCAAAGCCATTTACTCAAGCGACCTGCAACGCACTCGCAACAGTGCTCAGTTCATCGCCAAAGAACATAATTTGGAAGTGGTCTCCTATTCCGAACTGCGCGAACTTTCATTTGGAACCTGGGAAGGGATGAGTGTCTCAAAAGTAGAAAGTACTTACCCCGGTCAAATGAAAGAGAGGATGCGAAGTGTCGCAACCTTCCAGGCCGATGGGGGTGAAACCTATCCCCAGCTGCAGGCCAGAGTGATACCCAGGTTTGAGGAAATTGTGGCCCGCCATACCAATGACCAAATCGCCATGGTTTGTCATGGGGGCGTCAACCGTGTCATCCTGGGGCATTTGCTGGGCATTCCAATAGATAAGATTTTCCGTGTCCATCAGGACTACGCCGCGTTAAATATCATCCAATTTTATGATCAGGAACCTGTTGTCGAGTATATTGGAAATGCGGAGCTTTTCTCCTCCCAAAAAGATGAAATCAAAACAGCCATTCAGTAAAGAGAGTTTCCTTTGAGTTTTCTCGTCCAAATAAAAAATGCAGATGTCTATGTGGGTGGCAACAAGGTCTTAAAATCCCTGAGTTGGACCATGGGAGAAAAAGAGAACTGGGTGGTAATAGGAAATAATGGTACCGGTAAAACCACCTTCATGAAGCTGATTTTTGGCGAGCTCATTCCGGTTTATGGCGGAGAGGTGCGATGGTTTGGTAATAGGGAAAGGACACCTCTTTCAGAAGTGAGAGAAAAAATTGGCTATGTTTCCGCAGAATATCAAAACAGCTACGACCGTCCTGCCCTCGGTTGGGAAGTGGTGGCCTCGGGGCATTTTTCTTCCATTGGTTTACACGAACAGGTGACTCCAAAACAAAAAGAAGCAGCTTTCGATTCCATGCGTTACCTGGGCATTGAGTATTTAAGCCAAACTCCATATAGCCAGATGTCTTATGGTGAAGCGAGAAGGGTTCTTTTGGCCCGCTCCATGGTCCATAGCACTCGCTTGATGATCTTGGATGAACCTTGTACAGGGTTGGATATCCCCACTCGTGAAACCTTTCTGGATACGGTCCAGAAGATGTCGCGAAAACGAACACGGATGATTTATGTCACCCACCGCATTGAAGAAATCATGCCCTGCTTCACTCATGTCCTTTACCTGAAGGATGGGAAAGTTTTCAAACAGGGCAGAAAAGAAGCCATGTTGAACTCCACAACCCTTTCCAGTGCACTCGGTTGCTCCCTCACCGTTCAGGAAAATTCTGGCCGATACTTCCACTCGGCGTGGGGCCAATAGGTCAATACCCGTAATGCTATTTGACTTCAGGAAATAAGTTTTCAAAATTTCCCCCTGATGAAAGAGGGATTAAGGGGGTTGCATTTGAACCACCCAATACCCTGATTGCATAAAAACCTATCGCAAAGCGGCTTCCCATGTATGTGGAAAACTATGGTAAAATCCAGCCACTATCATTGAGGAAATTCAAGTATGCGAGTTGTGGTATTGCTGGTGTTGTTTGTTTGGGTAAGTCTGGCATCGAATGCATGGTCTTTGGATGCAGAGCAATGGTTTATCGAGGGCAATCGATTCAGTTCTGAAGGGAAGTTTGAGGAAGCCGCCAGAGCCTATCAAAAATCGATAGAACAGAATCCATTAGCACCGGTCGCGCATTATAACCTGGGAATAGCGTACAAAAATTTACGGCAGTTGGATAAGTCCACGGTTGTTCTGGAAAAAGCTGTGGAACTGGCACCCACCAATTTAGATATTCGCCTTACTTTGGGGAATGTTTATAATATGCAGGAGCGCTGGAAGGATGCCATCGGCCAACTCAATATAGTGGTTCATCGACAGCAAAACGATGCTCAGGCCCATGGCAATCTGGGTTGGGCTTATTATAATTATAAAGATGGACCTCCCTTCAAGCAGATGGTGATCTTGAATCTTTCCAAAGCTGTGGAGTTATTTGGAAAACAGAATCAGCCACAGGCAGCGGAGGCGACGAGGAAAATTCTTGAAGAAGCGAAAATTAAATTCGGCTATGGGGCCGCTACACCATAAATAGATCGATCATAAATAGTAAGAGGAAGCGCGATGAGCATAAAAATTAAGGTCACAACTACCCGCAGTGAAGGTACCCTGATGTTTGCAGTTAAAGACGCATTGGTGCCCTACGGAAAAAGCATTCCCGTTTCTCAACCGGGGGTGGCAAGACTACACCCTATGGCCGAAGTTTTATTAGCGGTTCCGGGAGTGGACAGTGCATGGATCATGGGCAACGAAATCCAGGTCACTAAAAAAGTGGATGAAAAATGGGCCACCGTAAAATCCCGTGTCATCGAAGCCATTCGAAAAGCCCTGCCAGGCTCCTGAATTACCTTATTCCATTTGTAATAGAAAAAAGAAAAGGGTTTGACCCGTAGGCCAAACCCTTTTCCTGAAAATAAACCTTAGAGGATATCGCAAAACAAGCGGCAATATCCCGAGATAATTATTTCGCTACTACTCTTGTGGCTTGCGGACCTTTTTGGCCCATGCCTTCTTCAAATTCAACGGCTTGACCTTCTACAAGGGTTTTAAATCCTTCGCCTTGAATTTCAGAGAAATGTACAAAAAGATCTTTTCCACTCTCAGACTCGATAAATCCATAACCCTTGCCTTCGTTAAACCATTTTACTGTTCCTGCTGCCATAATAAATACTCTCCTGCAATCGATAGAGAACGCTCTGCCAGAAAACCTGGGTAACGTATCTCAATTATTTAAATGGGGTTGGCTTGATGCAAGAACTTATAGAGAACCACTTCGAAGAAAAAACCAAATTTTTATTTCAGGTCTGACTTGGGCGAGAAACTAGAAGAAATCAACTTACATTACTAAACAACCCTTACTTTACCGAGATAGATTAGCACGAATCCGAAAAATATACTAATTTATAATTGCCCTCTAAATTATGAGCTCAAGGGGGCACTCGTCAGGTTGGCGCACTTGCTTTGTAACTTATTCAAAAGATTGATTAAGATTTATTAATTCTTATCTTCTTGCTATCTTGAGCATTCGTGGTAGCTTGGGTATATCTTTTTTCATGTGGTTTTTGATTGAAGAAAATTTAAATACTGTAAGGGACTTAATTCTTTAGCTATTCCTTTTTGGAGTGGCTTTTTTTTTGCCGGTTACTCTCTAAGGAATCCGCTGGATTTAATCGAGGCGATCCTATGCATGAAGTTAGAGTGTACGATGGTTTAGGTAATTTGAAAAAGACAATTTCGGCAAAAGCTTTGAACATCCGTTCGAGTGAACAATTGGAAACTCCTCTGCTTTATCGGAGAAACAAAAGAGGCGGAAGACCCTAGGTCAAATCAAGTAAAGACGTAACCAAAGGTGACACACCACAATCTTAAAATCAGGAGTATTTAGTTTTGCAAGTTACTGTTAGTCAAAATCAGGTTGAGCGCGCATTGAAGGCCTTAAAACGACAACTCATAAAAGAGGGATTGTTTAAAGAACTCAAGCGTAGAAGATTTTATGTGAAACCTTCGATGAAGAAAAAAATAAAAATCAAAGAAGCGCAGAAAAAGAAGAAAGCAGCTAAGCGGCGCGCGAGATCTGTCTGGAATTAAACAAACCCAGGATTCGTGTCAGCTTTTTCTGTTTGCTGGAGGATTTCTTTAATAAGTAGGAAAAGATGAAAATGGGTTCCTATGCAATTGAAGAAAACTGTATTAAGAACAGCGCATTATGGATACAGATTTTGAGCCAGTTGTGATATTTTCCAATTTTAGGCGGTAAAATATTCTTTGAAGGCTTTGATCAAAGGTGCGTGATCTTTTGTTCCCGCCATTTCGCGTATCGAGTGCATCGAAAGCATCGGGTTGCCTACATCTACGGTACGAATGCCAAGATTCGCTGCTGTGATTGGGCCGATGGTGCTTCCGCACCCCAGGTCGGTTCGTACCACAAACTTTTGCACCGCAACCCCCGCCTTTTTACATAGCGATTCAAACCACGCACTGGAAACCCCATCTGTTGCATACCTTTGATTGGAATTGCATTTGATGACTGGTCCTCCGTTTAAAATCGGCATATGATTGGCGTCATGCTTCTCCGAGTAATTAGGATGCACCGCATGAGCCATATCGGCGGAAATAAAAAACGAATTTGCCATTGATCTGAAAAATGTTTCTCTGGGGTTTTCCGATTCTAAAGTCAAACGTTCCAATACATCTTTTAGGAAAGGAGAGCCTGCACCCTGGGCCGAGTCGCTGCCGACTTCTTCATGATCGTAAAACGCGATCACCCGTGTCATCGGGTCTTTCCCTTTCGATTCCGTCAGTGCGTGCAGTGCCGCGTGGCAGCTTGCAAGATTATCCAGCTTTCCGGAATAAATAAATTCTCCTTCTGCGCCACCCGTACTCCCGGGTTGTGTGTCGTAGAGGGAAAGTTCCATATTAATAATATCTGCGGGTTTGCATTTTAATTTTTGCGCCACCATTTTTTCGAGTAGATCTTTAGTGGGAGCTTTTTTTTCTGCTAACGAAAAAATGGGAGGTAAATGATTTTGCTTGTTCAGGGTCAGCCCTTTTTCGTTCACATCACGGTTGAGGTGAATGGCCAGCTGGGGAATTCTTAATAAGGGATCATCAAAACGAACTAACTTTGATAGCGGTTGTTTCTTCCCTTTAAGAATGACTCGTCCCGCCAAAGACAGGTCGCGGTCTGTCCAGGTAGTCAATAAGACTCCACCGTAAACCTCAACCCCGAGTTGCAGGTAACCATTTTTCCTGTAGGCAGGGTTAGGCTTGAGCTTCAGGTTGGGACTGTCTGTGTGAGCCCCGATTATTTTGAATCCACTCGCATCTTGAGTTTTCGTACCCGTTATAAATGCGATCAAGGAAGAATCATTCCTCGTTAAGAAATATTTTCCGTTGTTAGATAGCTCCCATGCGCTGGATTCTTTAAGCTCGGAGTAACCCTGTTGCGTTAGAAGATTTTTCATTTCATCCACCGCATGAAATGGTGTGGGGGAGCGATCAATAAAACTCAAAAGGTCTTGAATATTTTTTTGTTCTTTACTCATGAAAATCTCCGGCCCCTTCGTAGAAGGGGAGTTTCAATGGACCCCACTTTTGTAAATACCCGTTCTACCCCTGGGGGGCATGAAGACAAATGTTAAATACCAGAAGGGGGTGGGGTGATTTGTATTCTGTTTTTAACTTGTAGTTGTTTAAGGTTCTGGCAGAATTTGTTTCTGCCGCTTTTATAATATTTCTAAAGTCCTTGTAAATCAATTGTTTCTGGTGGTGTGTTTGGTGGAGGTGAAAAAGAGGCTTTGGCTGAGTCAGTTTTATGTGTTCGACTTTTTATAAATTTAGTAAAATGGGACTTTAATTTTGCGGAGTCATTTGCCGATGGGCTTGTTGATAAATGCAGATTTTAAGAAAAAACTGGATATAAAGCTGTATCGCTTCGATCCGAAAAAAACTGACCTCAAATATCATGAGGAAATTTTTTCGGAAATGTTTGTTCAGTTCCCTCAGTTTAAGGCGCATGTCGCAGCGTACATCGAAAGAAACTATTGTTTCGTAGTAAACGATGAAGACCATGCCGACCCCAGCACTATCCTATCCACCTTGCAGCCTGTAGAAGTCCGAAGATTGAACGAGTGGATTCTCATTCGCAACCAACCGGGTCGATTAGCGCGATAAATTAAAAGTGGTTTATTGTAGAGATGAGCTAAAGAAATGGCTTCGTGGTAATTGTTTTGCTGTATGAGAATAGACCAGTTGGCTCCACGCCGAGTGGCTAGCCGCCGATGGCGTGCATGGCACGGTCTGGGCGTTGGAAGTCGTCGAGATTGATTTTGTGTCCGGGTTCTTTAAGCAGTACTGCCTGTTTTAGGGTTTCGATGATAGTTTCATCGGTGGCACCCGTGCGGATCAGGTCTTTTAGATTGGTTTCGTCTTCTGAAAACAGGCAGGTTCTCAGCTTGCCGTCTGCTGTCATGCGAATTCGGTTGCAGTGGTCACAGAATGGATTGCTGACTGCGGTAATGATTCCTATTTTGCCTTTACCATCGGCAAAGTTGTATTCACTTGCTGGCCCGATTTCGAGAGAGTTGTCTATAGGGACCAGTTCGTAGTTTTCTTTGATCATGTCTACGATTTCATGTCCGAATAATACTTTGTCGCGTTCCCAAACCTTGTCAGAATCCAAGGGCATGAATTCGATGAAACGGATTTCGAATCCTTCCGAACGGCCCATTTCAATCAGGCCCATAATTTCAGTTTCTGAGAAGTTTCGTACAGCCACAGCATTAATTTTTATGGATTTAAAACCCACCTTGCGAGCGGTGTCCAGCCCATCAAGAACAGATTGCAGGCAGTCGCGGCGATTGACATCACGAAATTTTTCGGGGTCGAGTGCATCCAGGCTTACATTTAGCCTTTTGAGTCCTGCGTCTTTGAGACTTTGTGCATGCTCTTTCAAAAAGTATGCATTGGTGGTCATGGCGATGTCATCGATGCCATCGACTTCATTCAGCATTTTTATTAGGACAGGCAGGTTTTTCCGCATTAAAGGCTCACCGCCTGTTAGCCGCAGCCTGTTGATTCCCATTCGGGATACAATTTGAGCCACTCTTTGGATTTCTTCAAATGTCAGCAGATTGCTTCTATCCATGAACTCAACGTTATCTGCTGGCATACAATAGGTGCATCGAAAGTTACATCTATCTGTAACTGAAATACGCAGATTAACAATGGTTCTGCCCATCCCATCAATGAGCTGGGGTCGCGATGCTGAGGGTGTCGTTGTCATGGTTTAAGCCTTTAGCCCGCCCTTCCTGTGATAGAGAGGATGGGGCTTTGTTGCGTTTAAGTATGTCTAAATTATAGCTTTTTTAATCCAAGAATGTATAGGATTTGTTCCATTTTAATAAATCGTAAAATTAGAGATAAACAGGGAAATTACTGTTTTTCTGCAAATATTTGCAAAAGAATGGAAAATCAAAGAACTTTCGTGGAGCCGAAGCATCTAAAAATTGTGGCAAAGGTGGAAATTGATATATAATTGTAAATACCTCTAACATCGCCTCTGAGGGGATGTTGTGTTTTTCTATAGTAGAATTAATTATTTAAATATAAGGGTTTATGCTGTGACTGTTGCCGAGGAAAAATTTTCCGCGAAGTTTGAAGAAGTGGCTGCAAATATCAAGCACCGGGGTGCTTATTATCAGGAAGATGCCTCAGAAAAGGGTATGGCCCTGATTGAAGCCAAGTTCAAAGATACGAAACTATACTGGCTTGCCGATGTGAAGGAAGATCGGATATTCAGTGCACGTTTTTTCGCCTACGGTGGAAAAGTGTCTTTGGTGGTGGGAGAAACTCTTTGCTCTATGGTAGAGGGTCTTACGGTGGATGAAGCATGTTCTCTATTGAAACCCGATGTTGAAGCGACGCTCCGGGATAATCCAGATGTGGCAGCTGTACCCGAATCAAAACTGAAAGCATTTGATACCGTTGAGGAATTGCTGAAATTGGTTAAAGACCAATATGCGTCAGCTAAGGGGGTTGCCATTGCCAGTGCTTCCATCAACAAAGAAGATTTTAAATCGACAACCGAGTTAAACCTGGTAGCCCAGGCTTGGCTGGGGTTGACCCTGGAAGAACAAAAAGAACAGATAGAGCTGGTATTGGATGAGCATATCCGGCCCGCTTTAATGAACGATGGTGGAAATGTCCAACTGTTGGATGTGACGGATGGCGAGAAAGTGTTGGTTCAATATCAGGGAGCCTGCGGTAGCTGCGGATCATCTCTTGGTGCAACTCTATCTTTCATGGAATCCACCCTACGTAAACATATTTACAACGAAATTAACGTTGTTCCACAGGTATAACCTGGAGAATTTTTATGAGTGATGATCAAAACTCTGTTTCCGATTTATTGGAAGACAATCAATATAAATATGGATTCACAACCGATGTAGAGTCAGAAACCTTTGCGAAGGGTTTGAACGAAGATGTAGTTCGTGCCATTTCCAAAAAGAAAAATGAGCCTGAGTTTATGCTCAATTTTCGTCTCAAGGCTTTTGAAAAATGGAAAACAATGCAAGAGCCCGCGTGGCCGAATGTGCATTACCCACCCATCGATTTTCAGAATATTTCTTATTATTCTGAACCGAAAAAAAAGAAGGTGCTGGAAAGCCTCGATGAGGTTGATCCAGAAGTCATGCGTACATTTGAGAAACTGGGTATCCCATTAGACGAGCAGAAAAAGCTGGCAAACGTTGCGGTTGATGCCGTTTTCGATAGTGTCAGTGTCGCCACAACCCATAAGAAAAAACTCATGGAGCAGGGAATTATTTTCTGCCCTATTTCAGAAGCGCTTCAGGATTATCCCGAACTGATTGAAGAATATCTCGGTACGGTTGTTCCAGTTGGGGACAATTATTACGCGGCCCTCAATAGCGCTGTGTTCACCGATGGGTCATTTGTTTATATTCCACCGGACACTATTAGCCCGATGGAAATCTCGACTTACTTCCGTATCAATACTGAAGAAACCGGACAATTTGAACGTACACTTATTATCTGCGCCGAGAACAGTTATGTTTCTTACCTCGAAGGCTGTACCGCTCCGCAATTTGATACCAATCAATTGCACGCTGCCGTTGTAGAACTGGTGACTTTGGACAATGCTGAAATCAAATACAGCACCGTTCAAAACTGGTACGCTGGCGATAAAGAAACCGGCAAGGGCGGAATTTATAATTTTGTAACGAAGCGTGGGAAATGTGCTGGTGAGAATTCCAAAATTTCCTGGACACAAGTTGAAACCGGGTCAGCAATCACTTGGAAATACCCCAGCTGTATTTTGCAGGGAGATAATTCCAGCGGCGAATTTTATTCAGTGGCACTGACTAACGGTCATATGCAGGCCGATACCGGAACTAAAATGATTCATATCGGGAAAAACACCCGATCCAGCATCATTTCCAAAGGGATATCTGCGGACTATTCCAGCAACAGTTACCGAGGACAGGTGAAGGTGGGTAAGAACGCATCTAATGCGAGAAATTACAGCCAATGCGACAGCATGCTGGTAGGGGATAAATCCAGCGCCCATACTTTTCCTTATATTGAAGCAGCAAATAACACGGTACAAGTAGAGCATGAAGCAGCGACTTCAAAAATAAGTGAAGATCAATTGTTCTATTTTGAATCGAGAGGGATTTCTAGAGAAAATGCAATTGAAGCTGTTATTAGTGGCTTTTGCAAAGATGTGTTCAAACAATTGCCAATGGAATTCGCTGTTGAAGCTCAGAAACTGTTAACTCTGAAACTGGAAGACAGTGTCGGCTGATCAAGGCTATCAGATTGAACAAATTTTATAGAACCTAATAGTAAAAGGGTTGGTGTGTTCTTTAAGTTTTAAAGACCTTGACCTTATTCCCACCGGGCGTGGCCCGGTTTTTTTATTTGTTTTTTTTGAGGAATAGATTGAATGCTTGAGATAAAAGATTTGCATGCAGGTGTAGAGGGAAATGAAATTGTAAAAGGAGTATCCCTTTCTGTTAATAAGGGTGAAATTCACGCCATCATGGGGCCGAATGGATCGGGCAAAAGCACTTTGGCCAAAATTCTTTCAGGACACCCCGCCTACGAGACCACAGCAGGGAAAGTGACTTTGGATGGTAAGGATCTCCTGGAAATGGATGCGGAAGAAAGATCGATTGCAGGTGTTTTTATGGGATTTCAATATCCCGTTGAGGTACCTGGAGTGAACAATGCAGAGTTCTTGCGTATGGCTCACAACGCCAGGCGGGTCAACGCAGGCGAAGAGGAAATCGATCCGCTGGATTTTGACGAACTTCTTTCTGAAAAAATGAAAATGCTCGGAATGGAAAAAAAGTATAAGGAGAGAAATCTCAATGACGGTTTTTCCGGTGGAGAGAAAAAGAAAAATGAGATTCTGCAAATGGCAATTCTTGAACCGAAGCTTTCTATTTTAGATGAAACCGACTCAGGATTAGACATCGATGCGCTTCGGGTTGTTTCCGATGGTGTCAATAAACTTCGCAACGAAAATAATGCTCTAATCCTAATAACTCATTACCAACGTTTACTGGATTATATTAAACCCGATTTTGTCCATGTGTTCAGTGACGGCAAAATTATTAAATCGGGAGATAAATCATTGGCTCTAGAACTTGAATCCCAGGGATACGACTGGGTGACTTCCGCAAATTAAGGAAAATCATGTCTGATACACTCGCAGAACCAACAGAAGAGACTGCTTTTCTTGATCTTCACAAAAAATTTGTGGAAGTGAATAAGCCAAGCTCCACTTTAGCACCTATCCAGGAGGCGGCTTTAAGCCGATTTGAAACTCTGGGCTTCCCGCATTCAAAGCATGAAATGTATACCTTTGTGAGCACGAAGAAACTGGTCGCTACTCCGTTTGCAATTTCAAACACCTCTGAAAATATTCCTGAAGATTTTATCGCAAGCCATATTTATGCAGGTTGTGAAAATAGTTGTTTGGTGTTTGTTAATGGTACTTTCAACCCAGCCCGTTCTAAATTGCAGGCGATTGAGGCTTCTGTGAAAATTTCGTCTCTCGATGGTAAAGAAAATATTGATTCGGTATTAGCCTCGATTGAAAATGAAAATGATGTGTTTGCTTGTCTGGCAAATGCTTTTTGTTCGGATGCAACAGTAGTTGAAGTTGAAGATAAGACTCAGGTACCCGTTCCCATTCAGGTTCTGTTTGTTTCATCAGGAGATACGTCTACGCCTGTCATGCATTCACCGAGATTGATATGGAAGATAGGAAAACTCGCCGAAGCGAAGGTGATTCAAAAGTATGTCGGTGTTCAGACGGGTTATTTTACCAATGGAGTTCAGGATTGGATGGTGTCCGAAGGGGCAGGTGTTGTTTTAACTCAAGTGCAGGCGGACCCATTTGATGCGTGGAATTTTTCAAAAACTCGTGTGCACCAAAAACGAAACTCCAGGTTCCATTCGGCTAATTCTTCTACAGGATCCGTTCTAGTGCGGCACCACTATGAGGCTCGACTGGAAGAAGAGGGTGCTGAGCTGATTTTAAATGGTGTTAGTGTGCTGGGGGGTAAAGAGCAGGTACATAACTTTGTTCGTGTCCATCATGAGGCACCGCAATGCGTTAGCCATCAACATTTTAAAAATGTGGTCAATGACGAGGGGCGTTCTAGTTTTGATGGCACGGTCATTGTCAATCAGGGCGCGCAATTGACTAACTCGAATCAGTTGATCAATAACCTGATGCTTTCGAATAATTGCCACGCGGATAACAAACCCAACCTGATGATTTTTGCCGA
>JABJCF010000569.1 GCA_018665625.1 Nitrospina sp.
CATTCCCGGCTCCAATTCGGTCACTGAATTCGTTTTACATTCCATAAAATCACAAGTATTGGCAAAGCCTTTTTCATAACCCATGGCCTCTCCCCAGGGATAAACCCGGCCATCTGTTCCTCTTGCGGCTTTTTCCCATTCCTTTTCTGTCGGCAATCTGAGGCCCAACCAAAGAGAAAAAATTACAGACTCAAAATAATTGATTCCAATTACCGGTTGATCTTCCTCCCATGAATATCGTGGGTAACGGGTTTTGTGTTGAGGGTCAAATTGGGCATACAAGGCATTGGTGGCAGGAAATTTCATGATCGAAAATTCTTCCAGGTTGATTTTATCTTCTTCATCATCTTCTTCCTGATAAATAAACCTTCCTTTGGGCACTGTTACCATCTCCCCAAATTTTTTGATCTTGGAAAGGGATACCTGATTTCCATCCCTTGACTCATTTAAAAACGCCTGCAGTTCCTCGAGTTTTCTTATAGGCTCCCAATCAAAATTATCCAGCAACTCATGAATATCTAAATCATTTTTGAATAGAACCAGTTCGAACACACTGAACAATATTCGGCTATCTCGATGCTCGCGTTTTAACAATCTTTTCAGTAAGGATTGCAAATATTCTTCGTCATTGGATTTCCAAACATCTTTAACGCGAATCAAACGACAAGGCTTGAATTGGGGCAAAGATTCATGACATTGATATTTTAATAACTGGCGGACGAGCAAACTTTGTCCTTCGGGAAGATCCTGAACTTCCGCCAAAGAATTTCCCGCCAACATGACAGCCCCTTCTTCGATAAAAATATCGAAGAGCTCTTTTCCAGAAACCATACCCGCTAATATTTTAAAAGCCTCATGCCATTTCTCATCTCCACAATTTTTCCGTACTATTTCCTGCCAGTCCGGCATATTTGCCAGATGCCTTGCTGCAAAATATTCCTGATAAGAGGGATGGCAAAACTCCCATCTGCGTGGAGTCTGCTGGATGATTCCTTTCCATCCCGGGGCAATATCATCTCCTTGCATCAGCAGATCAAATTTTTCCATTTGGATTTCGGATTTATCGAAACCCGGCTCCTCCTTTTGAAAACGTTGGATCTTGCCATCAACCATCTGCTGAAATGAGATTTCTGCAAGTTGACTGATACATTTATCTAAAATATTTTCTTTTGCATCCAAATCATCCTGCGACAATAAATGTTTAAACCATTTTGAATATATTTCATCTCTGTTATTGAGTCCTTCAAGCTCTTCCATCTCTGAAAGACCGCGAATCATTCTCAGTAAAATAGGAGTCAGTAAAATTTCCGGGGTATAGGCGGCAAGCTCTTTAACAGCAATATTTTTTGAGGCTCCCCCTATATAAAGACTGCTTTCTTCAGCAGAAAGTTCTTGAAAGGCCATTTGAAATGCTGCACCTTCACCACGCTTGACCACCGCATCTGTAGCCAAAGAACCAAATTCAAACTTTCGACTCGAAAGCAAAACGAAATTACTTCGAAAAGCATTATCTTCAAGGAAGGAATCTACAAAAAAGCGAAACCGATCTTGAGGATGAAGCTGATCAAAACCATCTAACAAAAACATAAATTTACTGTAGCTAAAAATAGAATTCAGAGTTATCTGAAGTAAATCTTCATCAAGAAACAAATCAGGGTTTTCTTCTTTTTCGAGAAGGATCACATCAATAATTTGACGATTGACGGATTCCCGAAACTGCTGAAAACCTCCGCCTTCTGGAATGTTTCCTAAATGAAAATATATTGGCAGGGAGTAAATTTGATGGGCTGGCTTATCGAGAAGCTCTTCAAGATAATGCATGAGAAAGGTGGTTTTACCCATGCCGGAACCTGCGTCGAGCATAATTTTTAAGCTGTTCACATCCAACAAATTTTCATTGATGACTCGGGGTGCGGGAAAAACTATTTCCAGCAGGCTTTGTCGGTGGTCAATCGGGTTAACGTCCAGCAAGGTCAAGGGTATTAAAGTTTTATTCCTCCTTCCCTTCACCAGGTCTTCGTTGAGCCACGAAGTAACCTGAGGCAGCTGGTGTTTGCGATAAGTTTCAATCACCCACTCCAAGGATTCTTCGGGTCGTTCAGGAGCAACTGGAAGCTCTTCTCCATCCGATAATGGAATCAGGCCTTCTATATCATTCATGGTCAATTATATTTAATTGCTTATAATATCGAAGATTGCTAAATACAATTTCCGATTCTAAAATAACTCGCATTTTGAATTCTATCATATTGCATTAATGTAACCGATGATTCCCCTAAAAGATGAAAACCCAACACGAAATTTTCCATTTTTAACTTTGCTCTTCATCATAGTGAATATGGCAGTTTTTGTTTATGGGGCCAATTTACCGGTTCACCCTAGCGTTCTTTATGCAGATTATGCATTGATTCCCGCTCAATTATTCAATAACCCGTTCACAGTTTACCCTACAGTTTATACATCCATGTTTCTGCATGCCGGTATCTGGCATCTCGGCGGAAACATGCTCTACCTTTGGATTTTTGGAAACAATATTGAAGATGTCCTGGGCAAACTCCGTTTTATACTATTTTATTTTGTCTGTGGAACCCTTGCCGCCTTCGGCCATATTGCTACTGATATGGACTCTAAAATTCCCATGGTAGGGGCCAGCGGAGCTATATCTGGAATATTGGGAGCCTATCTAATTTTATTTCCCTTTGCCAAGATTAGAACTTTTATTTTTCTGGGATTTTTCTGGACCATCGCCCGAATCCCCGCAATCGTTTTACTATTGTTCTGGGTTTTCCTGCAGATCTGGAATAGCGCTTCTTCCGATACCGGAGGCACAGCCTGGTTTGCTCATATTGGTGGCTTCGTAGCAGGCGTCCTTCTTATCCTCCCCTTTAAAAACTTTGCAAGTCGCTAACGCATACCAAACATAGAAACCATTAGAGCTACAACGAGGACGACAAAAAACACCCAAAAAACCATAAACCATTTCGGACTAATACTGGGGTAGTTGGGTAATGGCGGGACAGCTTTATTACAGTTTGAGCAAACTTTACTTTCATTTGCAATATTCGTCTCACAATGAGGACAGCTCCGCATTTTATTCTATTCCCTTAATTGATCCTGCAGTTTAAGACGCACAAAATTTAATGCAGTTTGCGCAACACGTTCTTTATTTTTAATACGGTCATGCGTGTATATAAATTTTCTACACCATGTCCCAGCGGAATCACTAATAGCAATATAAGTTAACCCGACAGGTTTATTTTCAGTGCCACCGGTTGGGCCAGCAATTCCGGTTACAGAAACCCCTATATCTGCGCCCGTTACCCGGCATACCCCCTCGGCCATCAATCTAGCCACAGGCTCACTGACGGCGCCATGATCGTTAATGACCTCTGGGTCCACACCCAATCGGGAAACCTTGGCATCGTTACTATACACAACAAAACCTTCCTTATAGTAACTGGAACTGCCGGATACCTGAGTGAGGCGATGCCCAATCAGTCCTCCGGTACAAGATTCAGCCGTAGCAAGTGTCATAGATTTTTCTGTTAACAGCCGCCCGACAACAGCCTCCAGCATTTCTTCATTTTTCCCATAAACATATTCACCGATACGGCTCATCAAAGATTGTTCCACCTCATCAAGAACCGCTTCCCCTTTTTCTTTTGTTTCTGCCAAACAAGAAAGTCTAATTCGCACTCCCAAGTGAGAAGGTAAAGAAGCCAAAGTCGCTTTTTCCTGAAGAGTGGAAATAGAACCAATCTTCTCCCATAAGTCAGCTTCTGATACCCCTGTGGTTTTTAGTATTCGTTGAGAGAAAGTTTGCGATGAATGTTTAACCATCTCAGGGGAAATATATTCTTCAAATAAATGCTTCATCTCATGAGGCGCACCTGGCAGGCAAAATAAAACATTTCCATCCTTTTCAAATCGCAAACCCGGTGCGGTTCCCACATCATTATAAAGAACCTGACAGTTATCCGGGACTTCGCATTGCGATTGCACACTTTCTGGGACTTCTCGGTTTCTTTTACTAAAAACCTCTTGCAACATTGTTTCGACTTTTTTGTCCTTACGCAAACCAGAACCAAAAACTTTAATCAGCACAGATTTGGTA
>JABJCF010000570.1 GCA_018665625.1 Nitrospina sp.
AAATCACGTTTTTGTTTACAAGGGGAAAGGTCGACCGAATTTCCACTTTGTAGGCGCTCGATAACATAATGAATTAATTTGTTCGGGTTATCTAGAGGGCCGAAGGGAATAAACAATCTGGCTATGCGTGTGGGAATTCTAAATTGTTCTGACATCTCAAGAGCGGTCAAGGTTTCCTTTAACTTAGATTGACCGTATGGACTCTTGGGAAGGCATAAGTCTGATTCTAGACAAATTTTATCTGTCTCGGAGTATTCCATTGAAGATCCCGTTATGAGTACGCCCTTACAACCATTCTGGGCCAGATTTTCAAAAATATACTTAAGGGGAGCCACGTTAGTATCATATCCTTCTCGAATATCGTAGTTGGGGCTTGCATAGTTCTTAGCATAGCCCGCGTGATGAACCCATATATCAGGACGAAATGTTCGGATAAATTTTTTAATGCTGGGTTCGTTTTTAAGATTTAAAACGGTCCAGTTATTTTTTTCCCCACCGAAATCAATTCGTCGAGTACGTTGACTTTCGTAGTCTTCTGATTTTTTGCTCCCAACTGGCAGGACCTTCCACGCATTTGTTTGAGAGAATCCTCTGATTAAATGGCAACCTACGAAACTGGATACACCAGTTACTAATATTTCTTGTTTTGCAGGGTTCATAGGAAAGTTGACTGTTGAACTAAGATAGAAAGACTAGACTCTAAGGAGTCAGGATAGATAAAATAAAAGCTCCAATGTCAGTATTGATCGGCGACAGAGAAAAATCGCCCAATTGCTATCCTTGGCTATTTTTAAATATAAAATTCTATGTGTCAATTGGCAGGATTCAGACTATCCTGATTTGTCAGCTTCCACGATTTTCTGGAAAAAATAATCCAGCTGCTAATAAAAAGAACCCACCCAGCAAGGGATATCCATATTCCATGTCGATATGAGGAATTATCGAAATAGAGCATAACTTTACCCTTTCCTGCTGGTAACAAAATCCCTTTAAATACGCCGTTTGTTTTTATAATATCAGCATCAACCCCATTTATTTTTGCCCTCCAATTTGGATGCCAAGCATCACTGATTACCAGAAATTCGGATTGGTTATTCTTATAGTCAAACTCCATTTGATCAAATTCAAATAGAGAGAGCGTGATGTTTTTTGTGCTATCAGATATTTTGGATGGAATGGAAATATCAGGTCCACCTTCCCAAAGGTAGGCCACACCTTTTTCTGCTTCGTATAAATCTTCGTAGTTTGAAATGGTTTCAATTTGATCGGCAAGATAAAAATAAGGCCAAGAATCTAAATATCGGTAGAGATAAAACTGACGGCTCGAATAAGCCAATTTGATGCGATCGGTTTCAACTAAAAGGCTCGAGGAGAATAAGTATTTGACTCCAGTAATGTCATAAAGTTTTGATGAGAAAACTGGGGGATCTCTTTGAAGAGTTCTATTAAAACCCATTGGGAATTTTTGTTCGGGGAACTCAGTTTTTATTAGTGCTTTTTTAAATTCAGACACTTCATATTGCGTATGGGATGTTCCGGCAGATAATTCAAAAACAGGAGGTGTAAACATGTATCCAGGAATATGTCGGTATGCTCCAAACGTTTGATCAATGAATTTATTTTTTACACAGTCATGGTAATTATCGGGATCCGCATCATTTATAAATCCAATCTTTGTCCGATAGGATTTTCCACACATAGGTGGACTTACTCTCATTATCCGGTCAGTTGGAGAAAAAATTTCAGCAATACCTCCGTCCTTTTTTAAATGCTGTGTCCAAATTGGGAGTTCTTTATTCATAGGATAGACAGCCCATGAAAGGGAAATTTGGTTTGCCAACAAGATACCCGCCAAGACTAGTCCGTGCTTCCATCTCATAAGATCAGTTCCATGTCGCGTGCTGAATAAGCCCATAATAGCTAGGGAAGAGCCGTAAAAAAGTAAGTGCGATATGCCCATTGTTTCGTGGAATAGGTTTACGTTTGCCAAAATAAGACTAGGCATTAGATTTTTCAGTGAAAATGAATTTAAATAAGGAGTCACAAAATTCAAAATATATTGAAACAGGGTATTTAGAGACTCTGGAGCCTGAATTGCAAATAGGGCTACTATAAAGAGAGTCGTGTATAAAAAACAGAGCGGGAGTGCTACGCACCTAATGAGAAAAGATAACCTATTTGAAAGTTCAAGTTTGTTGAAGTTAATTCGGTTTAAGCAAACCCCTAGTCCTAGAATGCCAAATACCTGAAGGACCGAAGTAAGATTGGGTGGGCGGAAGTAATGGGATAGATTTCCAAGGATAGGCGCCCACCTCATTAATTCTGTAAAAATCACAGCTCCTATAAACAGATGCTTAAAGGCAAATTCCCAAAAATTCTTAGGTTTTTGAAATAGAGTTATTAAGAGAACGATAGGAAGTAAAATAGAAAAACAGTTTGCTCCTACGGTTCCTAAGGATTGCCTAATTCCTAATGGGGCGGTCCACTCCGAAAAAAAACCAGGCTGAATATATAGCAAAAGTTCTTTAAAAATTTTTTTAAGATTTATTGACGCAAAAAAGTTCTGTTTCCAATAATCAGCGTCTCTAACATATTGTGAAGCTTGACTTTCTACAAAGATGCTATAAAGGGTCCAAGCTGTTAGGATTAATAAGCTAAGCCCAGATGATAGATTTAAAAGAAAA
>JABJCF010000571.1 GCA_018665625.1 Nitrospina sp.
CAGACCATCTCTATGATGATCTGATCGATATTCTTATCAGTTTTGACAAGAACCCGATTGGTGAGCCTGTGGATATGAAATCGCTTCGGGTAATTTATTTGAAAATGTTTGGCATCGATATTACCGATCGAATACTTCCCTATGTTAATGAAACGCGGATCGATGCCAACGGGATTAAGTTTCCAGAGGGCGAACATGAGTTTGAAATCCGCATAAAAGATAGTGAGCAGATGGAGAGTTCTGAGGTAATTAAGATTAAGGTGAATTGAGGATTGCTATGAGGAAGCTTGCTTACATATATTGCTTTGCTATGGTTTTCTCAGGGTGTGTTACCCCCTTGGTGGACGTTATAGACATAGATGAAGATACTGCCATGAGCCTCAATGAAAAAATCTTAGTATTTTCAAGTCCTGACCTTAGTAGGATTAAATATCAGCAACTGGGAACTATCACAGCCACCTCATGTAAATTTAGAAAATGGGATCCACCGGCAACTCAAGAAAATGCTATTACACAGTTAAAATATATATCAAATATACAAGGTGGAAATGGTCTTGCTCATTTAACGTGCGACCCAATGGAAGGAACCAATCAAAAGAAAAGATGTTGGTCATCGGTTACCTGCCGAGCTGTTGCCATTAAAATACAGGACAAGTCAGGAGACTTTAAAGAGGTCGAAGTTGCGACACCATCCCATCGACCTGTTGCTCCACAGCCCTCCACTGAACAACGAATAGCCTCGGGTGGTACAGGATTTCTTTTCAGCTCCAAGGATTATGTCATCACGAACTATCATGTTGTAAAGGGGGCAAATTCAATATTTGCGAAATTTACAAATGGGCAAACTGTTGAAGCCGTGGTTGTAGCGAAAGACCCCAAGAATGATATAGCCATCCTAAAACTGGCAAACGCCTCACCCTTATCAACGACACCAATAAAGTTAGGCGATTCATCATCAGCAAGAATGGGAGAAAAGATATTTACTATTGGTTATCCGGCCTCAAAGATCATGGGCGAAAAACCAAAATACTCAGAGGGAGTAATCAATTCCATGACGGGTTTAAGGGATGATCCAGCTTTCTTTCAAGTAAGTGTCCCTATACAACCGGGAAATAGTGGAGGGCCATTGTTTAATGAGAAAGGGGAAGTGATTGGTATGACTACGGCTTCGCTGTCTCCTCTGGCGGGTCATGCAATGGGAGCAATTCCTCAGAACGTCAACTATGCGATCAAGGCGTCGTTTGTGAAAAACCTTCTGTCAACGATTCCAGAGTTGATGCTTTCAAACACAGGCATTGTTGTGGTTCCTAATGAGCCTGGGAACGCGCTCCCCAATTTTATTGAACAGGTATCAAAAAATATTGTCCTTATAGAAGCAAAATAGGAAGTGGATAAATTTATGTCTGAAAATATGAAAGTTCTTCAATTAAATCTAGCATTTTTAGTCATTATCATTCTATGGGCTGGTTGTTACGCTCCCAACTATCAAAATAGGAACACCTTAGAACTCTCAAAAAAAGGAAAAACCGATAGTGGTTGGCTCGGAGTTATGATTCAAAAAATTACTCCCGAACTGGCCAAGTCGTTTGAGTTGAACCATAGCGGAGGAGCCTTGGTGGGCGCTGTTATACCTGAAGGGCCGGCATTTAAAGGAGGGGTTAAGCGCGGTGATGTCATTGTCCGATTTGATGGGAAAGCCGTGATAGAAATGGAAGACCTGCCGAAAATAGTTGCAGCAACAACTCCAAATTCGGTTGTAAATGTAGAGGTTGTTCGCGAAGGTGCTCCCAAAACTTTGAGAGTGAAAATTGAAGTGCTAAAGGATTCGCAAACAACGGTAGTGGCTAAAGCCGATTCTTTGGGTATGCAGGTTCAGGAAATTACCCCAGAAATAGCTCGAAGCCTGCAGTTAGAAAATAATCAAGGCGTTTTAGTTGCTGATGTGACCCCTGGAAATTCTGCCGCAGAGTCTGGGATTCGCCGAGGAGATGTTATTGCAGAAATGAATCGCACCCTAATAAATAACATGTGGGATTACCAGCGTTTATTAGGATCTGTGAAAAAAGGCGCTTCGGTTCTCTTTCTTGTTAAAAGGGGAGGCTCTACTATATATCTGACTGTCAAGGGCCGTGATGATGAGCTAAAGAAGATGGTGAGTAGGAAAACTGACCAAATACCGGAAAGGGGAAAACTTGAGGATGCGCAGGAGCAAGTTCGCCTTTACCCTGACAATGCAGGTGTGCACTTAATTCTTGGCGATCTTTACGAAAAGCAGGGCCGCATTGATGAAGCCATCGCTTCATTCAAAGAGGCGGTAAGAATCAACCCGAATAACGCCGACATACAAATTATCCTTGGACATGCCTACACAAAAGTAGATCAGTATCGGGACGCTATGGCATCAATCAAAGAGGCTATTAGAATTAGGCCGAATGAATCTAAAGCCTACTACTTCCTTGGAATGGTCTACGAGAAATTGTCCAAGCATCAAGAGGCTATTGTTTCCTATAAGGAAGCAATCCGAATCAACCCTGATCATGTTAAGGCGCACAGGAGCATAGGGTTCGTTTACGAATTGCTGGGTCGTAACGATGAAGCTATTTCGGCATACAAAGAAGCAGTAAGGATTGATCCGAACCTTATTTCCGCTCGTAATGATTTAAATGCCCTGGAACAAAAAATGGCACGGACAAACTCATCCCCGCCTGTAAGACAAGCGGCTCCTAATACATCTGCAATAAAGATCGTTTCTGGCGGCACAGGGTTTCTATTCAACTCCAAGGATTATATCGTCACAAATTATCACGTAGTCAAAGGTGCAAGCTCTATTGAAGTGAAGTTTCCTGATGGTGAGGTAATTAAGGCCAGTGTACAAGCCAAAGATAGTCAGAATGATATTGCTGTGTTGAAGCTTTCCAAGTCGCCATCAACACCAATTCCAGACCTGAAATTTGGTGACTCTTCTAAAGTACGTCCCGGCGACAAGGTGTTTACTATTGGCTATCCAGCGAGTTCTATTTTAGGTAAGAACCAGAAAATTACCGATGGCATAATTAGCTCTGTTACCGGGATAAATGATGATCCTACGATGTTTCAAATAACCGTCCCAATCCAGCCGGGAAATAGTGGCGGGCCATTGTTTAACCAAAAAGGTGAGGTGATAGGGATAACTACTGCTTCATTATCACTTAACGCTATTCAATCTTTAGGTGCTGTGCCGCAGAACGTTAATTATGCAATCAAGTCCTCTTTTGTGAATAACCTCTTAACCACAATTCCAAAAACTTTGTTGTCCAATAGAGGAATAGTAGTTGTGCCAAATAAGCCGGGCAACTCGCTTTCAGACTTTTTTGAAAGAGTGTCGAATAATGTTGTGCTGATAGAGGCTAAGTAGGGAATGGGAAAACTTGCGTCACTTTTAGTTTTAACTGTGCTTGTTGTTATTTCGAGTGGATGTTCTCATGATTTAAATATTCGATACAATTCTGCGACAAGTCAGTTGCCTAAAATACTATCTCCTAAAGGGACAAATATTTACTTGGCTCCCCTTGAAGATGTTAGAGGGAATAGGACTTCTAAAGATTTGAATACTGGTTTCAGGGGTAGTATGCACACATATGCTCCAATAGAGTCGCCAGTTGACATTACTAGAAATGCGCTGACAGAAAAACTAAGAAAATATGGAATAAATATTTTAGACTCGAATGAGAAGGCTCATGGAGTTTTGAAAGGTGTCCTTAAAGATTTCAGCTTTTCTGCTGATGTTGCTTCTTTCACAGGTTATGGTGCAATCGTAAGTTTGGATTTAGAATTAACAAATTCAGGAGGAACGGATATCTTGTGGAAACAAAACCTTCATGAAAATGTTCCAATAGAAGAATTACCACATGAAAGTATGGCAACAAGTGGCAGTGCGCCAGCACGAGGACTGTCAGAGGCACTTACAAAAGCAATTGATAATTTAGATAGTTTCCCAGAATTTATAATAGTTGTATCAGCTTTATTTGCTAATCCAAATTTGGGCATTAGGCAATTGCAACAACAGGAAGATTTTGCCGCTGAAAAGAAAAGGCAACATCAAACAAAGGTTGAGGAGAAATCGACTACCCGACCATCTATAGAACAAGCACCCCAGTCAGGAACAGGGTCAGGATTCTTTGTCTCGAAGATGGGCCACGTGATTACAAACGCTCATGTCGTAAAGGGCTGCAAGAAAGTAACAGTGGGAGACAATGCCAACAAGCAAGTTCCCGCAGAGGTAGTCAATACTGACAGAAGCAATGACTTGGCTTTGTTGAAACTGTCCTCCATTGAGATGGCTTCTTCCGAAAGTAAAGCTCTCATCCAAAAACTTAGCATAGCAGTCGTTCCTCTTGCGTCGAAAGGCTTATTGCGATCTGAGGATGTAAGACTTGGCGAGAAAATATTAGTAGCAGGTTATCCATTTGGCGATGCGTTTAGCAGTGCTATAAAAGTTACAACGGGCGTGGTGAGTTCTACTCGCGGTGTAGGTGATGACTCGGGACAGTTTCAGTTGGATGCTGCTGTTCAGCCTGGAAATAGCGGTGGGCCAATCTATGACAGCGGAGGAAATATTGTTGGAGTTGTTATCTCTCAACTAAATAAAAAGACATTTGGTTCTCTCGTTGAGAACGTGAACTTTGGAATCAAGGCATCCACGGTCAGACAATTTCTTGTGTCAAGCGGGCTATCTTCAAAGAAAGCCGAACAGGCAGAAGAGAAGTCAACCGAACAGCTTGCGGAGATCGCTCAGAATCAAGCACTGATGGTGATGTGTCTTCAATAAATTAAGATAGCTAATGGAAAGGTGTGCTTTATGAGGATAGCCAGATTAAAGTTTGTTTTGTTAATTTTTTGTTCTTTTTCTATTCTAGGTTTATCCGCTTGTGCGACTCACCAACCAGTTAAAGTTCCTTTTTACTTGTCAGAAACACCCTCAAAACAATCTAAAACACTTCCTCTTCGTGTTGGCGTTAAAAAATTCGCAGAAGCAAAACAATTCTCATTAGATTTGAAAAATAGTGGCCGCTCCCTGGTTCCTCAAACGTCAATTTCAGATGGTTTTACAGATAACTTTTTGAATTATCTTTATCAGAATAATGTTTTTAAGTCCGTCCACAAAGCCCCTTTTAGTAGTGAGAATTTAGACATGGTCTTGGCTGGTAGAATCATAGAAATACAAACGGAAGAACCAGATTTTGAATCTGCAATGGCAGGAG
>JABJCF010000063.1 GCA_018665625.1 Nitrospina sp.
AAAACTGCTACGCAGTTTACACACAGGGCCAACAGGCACTACTGCTACAAAGATCATGATCTAATAACCTATATTTTTTAACCCGAGTGGTACACTTTTACTCCGCCACACTGGTACGAATTTACTCTGCCCTTGACAGGTTTTTGTTGTTTATCCCTTATCTGTGGGGGGTTGGCATACTTTATGCATTATATAGATGTATATGTAATGGAAGATTTTTGGAAAGGTGAAATTATGACAACTGCAACAATCAAAACAAGAAATCAAGTCCCTGTCAAACGGAGTGGGAAGGCTAGGAATAAAGCAGCCAAAAAATCTCCTTGGACAGCGATTATTATTTTCCTGATCTTTGCGGGTCTGGTGGCATATTTGTTCTCCCCGAACGTGCCAGACTCGCAAAGAGCGGGTTCTAAAGGAAAAATGGCTACAAATGGTTTTGTCGGCGGACTTGGTAAATAAAGAGCTAAATTTACAGTGTCTGTTCAAAATGGGAAAATAGAAAAAGAGTTCCAAAAAGGGGAAATCTTAATCCGAGAAGGCGATTTAAGCGATTGCGCTTATATTTTGGAATCGGGAAGGGCCGAGGTTCTTAAAAGTCTGCCCGGTGGCGAAAGTCAGGTTGTCGGAACTCTTGAGCAAAATGATATCTTTGGAGAATTGGGTTTAATTGATGGGTTTCCCAGATCTGCTACGGTTAAGGCCTTAGCGCCCTGTCGAGTTTCAATTCTTACCCAACAGGCTTTCAATTCTTTGGCTAGGAATAACCCTCAGGCTTTAATGCCCATTTTAAAAATTTTAGCAAACCGTCTTAGACAGACCTTGGTTATTCTGGATAAATTAGAAACGGATCAGAACACTACGAAAACATTTTCGATAGGTAGCGTGTAGAAATTTTTTTAAGCGACCCACCTTCCAATTTCTTAAGATTCTTTTCCTCTTAGAAACTAGTTCGTAGGGCATAAACCAAATGTGTTCAGCATCATATTTTTCATAAGGATATGATTTGTATGGAAAAAATATATTTCAATAAGGATGATGTAATTGTAGAAGAAGGAACTTTGAGTGACGGCGCTTACATTATTGAATCGGGCAAAGTTGAGGTTTTCAAAAAATTACCCAATGGGCAAACCCAACAAATAGCCAGGTTGGACAAAAACGATATTTTTGGGGAGATGGGATTAATCGATCAGCTTCCGAGATCCGCCACAGTTATAGCCTTGGAAGACTGTTGCATTTCGATTATGACTCCAGACAGTTTTAATTCTCTTGCTAAGAGTAATCCAAAAGCCCTCATGCCTGTTTTAAAAATATTGGCAAAGAGACTTAGAAACACCCTAAAAATCATTGAGAACGTTGAAGGGTATAAGTCGCATAACAATGCGATAGTTGCTGGGAACATATAACGACTTTTTTTAGTTAGTAAAAATAAACCTGGGCCGACATAATAAGTGTCGGTTTTTCAGGTTTTTTTGCATTCTAAGGGTTTATTGATTTTTTGTAATTAAAGCTATAAACTAAATCTAGCCTATAGGCTCGAAATTTTTATCGCTTTTCCGATGTACATATAATTAAAGTTTATGAAAACGAGATATTTTAAAAAAGGTGAAGAAATTATTAAGGAAGGTATGTTGAGCGATTGTGCTTATATCATAGAATCCGGTAGCGTGGAAGTTTCCAAAAAAAAACCCAATGGAGAAAGGCAATCCATTGGAATTTTGAAGGAAAATGATATTTTTGGCGAAATGGGTTTGATCGATGGTTTGCCCCGTTCGGCTAGTGTGGTTGCTTTGGAAGATTGCTCAATATCGATTATGACACAGGAAGCTTTCAACTCCTTGGCCCAACACAATGCACAGGCACTGATGCCCATCCTTAAGGTCCTTGCCAAGCGGCTGCGTTCCACCCTTCGATTAGTTGAAGATATGCAGGACGGTAAAAGTAACTCTTCCGCCCCACTGAATGATGGTTTCTAAAACCCTCACCCATATTTAATCACATCCCCTTCCTCTTATTTAACTTGTAAGTTTGCCATCTAGGATGAATCTGGTGTAAGCTGATCTATTCTTTTTAGACTAATAAAATACAAAATTTAGTTTTATACGAAGCTTATGAAATCAGAATTATTATCCCCTGCTGGGAGTCCTGAAAAATTAAAGTATGCTCTTGCTTATGGGGCTGATGCGGTTTACGCGGGAATTCCAAAATTTTCTCTAAGGGCTAAAGAGAATCCTTTCAAAGACCACTTATTGAAAGAGGCCATTGATTATACCCACAAGCTGGGTAAGAAAATTTATGTAACGGCAAACATACTTCCCCCAAACCGTAAAATTGAATCGTTTAAGAAATCCTTAGCTCAACATGCGGAGATGGGCCCAGATGCTTTTATAATGGCTGATCCGGGAATGATTCAGTTTGCCATGAAGGAATTTCCTGAGATTCCTATTCATTTATCTGTACAAACAAACACCATAAATTGGCCATCCGTTGAATTTTGGTACAACCTGGGAGTGCAGCGAATTATTTTATCGCGTGAATTAACCCTCGAAGAAATCACTGATATTCATACACGCGTTCCCGGAATGGAATTAGAAGCTTTTGTGCATGGTGCAATTTGTATCGCTTATTCGGGTCGATGTTTATTATCTAATTATTTTAATCACCGGGATGCAAACCAAGGGACCTGTACTAATAGCTGTCGATGGGAATATGATATCCACGAGGAAAAAGGCAATGACACGGAGGAATATCAGCCTCTCAAAGGTCAGTACGCAATTGAAGAGAAGCAAAGAGATGGCGAGTTGATGCCAGTTGAAGAAGATGAACATGGCACTTACATCATGAACTCGAAAGATCTTCGAGCCATAGAATTTTTGAGTCCCATGAAAAAGGCCGGTATTGTTTCATTTAAAATTGAAGGACGCTCTAAATCAATTTACTACCTCTCTTTGGTTACGCGTGCTTACAGACGCGCCATCGAAGATTTAGAAGAAAACCGAGATTTTAATCCGAGTCTGATTGACGAAATTGGTAAGACGGCTAACCGAGGTTTTACGTCGGCATTTTTAATTTCTGCTGCGAACCGTGAAACGGAAAGATTCGATTCTCCGCAGGAAACCAACCAGCCACAAATTTTTGGAGGCCAGGTTGTAAATGATCGTTCGGGATGGATGGAAGTTGATGTCAAAAATAGAATCGAATTGGGGGATGAAGTAGAGTGCCTTTCCCCAAGTGAACAATATAAATTTAAAATTAACGCTATGGAGACGGTTGCCGGAGAAAGTATTTCGGTTGCTCATGGCGGCAATGGAACTGTCTGGATTCAGACAGATGGGCCGGTTGAACCTTATGCTTTGTTGAGCCTTCTAAAAAATACCTCCGCAGATTCAAAAGTTTGATTTCAAAAGGAAAAGATATCACTCCGGGATGTTTTTGTTCTGATCATTTTTTGCGGAATTAGCCCAAGAAATAGCAACTAGAATTACGATTATCATAAATAATAAAATCCAGTCCGTGATACTACTTATTTTGTAGTCAAAAATATCCTTGGCCAGAGTGCCATCAAAGGCCAAGGCAAGAATAGTAACAATTAGTAGTACAATAAATTTCTTCAAGGTTTGGTTTCCTGGAAACGGTTGCCACAACTCTACAGGAGATTTTTTAAAAAATATATTCTAAGTCTATAGATTGCAAAGGATAAAACTCTTTGCTCTCTTTTGGAACCATCTTATAATAGTTATTTCGTCTTGGGATTACAGTAAATACGAAATAATATTTTTGTTAACTTTTAATCAATTAAATTTATGCCGGTACCCGTTTATCAAGCATTCAAAATAGGTTCTTATATTTTCAGGCAAAAGATGAAAGGAAACAAACGTTATCCTTTAGTAATGATGCTTGAACCTTTATTCAGGTGTAATTTGGAGTGTATTGGCTGTGGGAAAATCCAAAAACCGAATGAAATATTAAAGCAAAACCTCAGTCCTGAACAATGTTTCAAGGCGGCGAGAGAATGTGGGGCTCCTGTAGTGTCCATTGCAGGCGGTGAACCTTTAATGCACCCCAATATTGTTGAAATTGTCGAAGGCCTGATTGCAATGAAACGTTTTATTTACCTTTGCACCAATGCCATTTTATTAAAAGACTATCTCGACAAATTACCAGTTAGTCCTTACTTGACCCTTTCCGTACACCTTGATGGTATGGAAGAAGATCATGACCGAGTGGTTGATCAAGAGGGCACGTTCAAACTTGCAACAGAAGCGGTTAGGGAAGCCAAGAAAAAAGGTTTTAGAGTTACCAGTGCCACCACCTTTTTTGATGATACTACTATTGAAAGTGCTGAGGAGTTTCTCGATTTTTTAAAACCCCTTGGCATAGATGGAATTACAATGGCCTCTGCATTCAGATATCCGGATGCTCCAGATCAGGATCATTTTTCTGGCCGAAAGAAAACGTTTGAGTTTTTTGATAAGCTGCTGGAAAAGAATAAAAACGGCCGTTGGGATATCAACCATTCCCCGTTGTACCTTGAGTTTTTAAGAGGGAAGCGCGATTATTCGTGTACTCCCTGGGGTAACCCAAATTACTCTGTTTTAGGTTGGCAAAAACCCTGCTACCTTCTTGATGATGGTTATGCTGAAACATATCAGGAGTTGATGGAAACTACGGAATGGGAAAACTATGGTCACGAAAATAACAAAAAATGCGCTGACTGTACTGCACATTGCGGTTACGAAGCGACGGCCGTTCAGGAAGCAACTTCAACCCTTCGCGGCATGGTTGATTCTGCAAAGTTGGTTTTCCAATAAACTAATTTTGGTTGGGGGAATCAGGTAGAACCGTTTCTGAATTTGTTAAAGCCCCTTTTAATTGATCCGCAGTGAGGCCTTCAGCCATTTTCAGGTTAGCTCCTTCGAGCTGGGTATCATTCATTTCAGCTTGCATTAGGTCGGCCCGAACAAGGTTTGTATTTTTCATATTGGTATTTTTTAAGTTAGCCCACCTCAAATTCGCCCCTCTTAAATTGGCACCTTCCAGGTTTGTGTTCTCAAGATTGGCATTTTTAAAATATGCGCCATAAAGGTAGGCACCTTCCAAGTTAGCATCTTTTAAATTTGCGCCAATGAGTACTGCACCCTTCATCTTGAAGTTTTTTAAGTCTGCAGCCGTTCCCTCTTTCCCATTGGAATCCAGCCATTTTTTATGATCGGAAAGGATTTTTTTTAAATCTGCCGAAGAAATTGTTTCTTTAGGATTGTGACTTTGCTCATTCATCCGGCTATTGTACATCCATGTCAATTCCAGAAGCAAGTGCTCCCGGGTTCCCGGGAGTTTTGCATTAAAAAATTTTAGGAAGCGATTACCTGTTCGTAAAGCTTTTTAAATTTTTCATTTTTAGGATCGACCTGAAGTGCTTTTTCTAATGACAGTTTTGCTGATTCTCTATTTTTTGCTTTTAGGTGGGTTGTGGCAAGCTGATAATAGGCTTCCAGATAATAAGGATTTACTTGAAGTGAATTCTGAAAAGATTGAATTGCCTTGGGAATATTTCCTTGTGTTTTATAAAGTACTCCTAAATTGAATTGAGTCAGCATGCCATTTGAATCAATATCAAGGGACTTTAAGAGAATAGACTCTGCTTGTATGAGGTCACCTGCCAGGCGATAACTATCCCCCAGGTTATTTAGAAAAGTGGTGTTTCCCGGCTCAAAGGTTATTGCTCGTTTGTAATACTCAATAGCCTTATCAAGATTATTATCTGCTTTGTAAATATTGCCAATATTGTTTAATGCTTTTCCATCATTGTCATCATTATTTAAGGTAACTGCACTCTCCCAATTTTTCAGGGCTTCATTTTTATTTCCAGAGGTGTAATGAACCATACCCAGGTTAATTTGGGCTTGGGCATCTTGGGGATTGAGGCTCAGGGCTTTTTCAAAATTTATTTTTGCATCTTCGTAGCGGCTCATGCCAAATAAAATAAGACCCTTTTTTCTATAAATATTTGGATTTTCAGGATTAAATTTAATTGCCAGATCAAATTCTTCCAGAGCATTTTTAAAAAGGCTCAATTGGGCAAACTCCAATCCTAACTTGTAATGAGATTCTGATTCCTTTTTGTCTACCTTAATGTCATTGGAGGTGCAGGCAAAAGTGAAAGAAGCGAGTAAAGCGAAGAAAATTATGTTTCTCATAGTTCAGATCCTTTGAACAATAAGTAATGGGATGAAAAAAAAGGGGCCAACCATCAATGGTTGGCCCCCTGGAAAAACAAAAGATACTTTAGTTAACTCCGCGACCCGGTCTTACTGTAGCACCGCCGCCAAATGCAGGATTACCTAAAGTTGAATTCACGGTGCCACCGCCACCCAATGTAGAATCTTGAGCATCACCAATAAATTCCATGGCGAAGCCTGTACCAGAAGATTCAACAAAAACAATTCCCCAGATATTAAGCTGAGCTAAATTGTCAAACTTTTTGGTGGTACCCACAGTGACATCTTTCAAGCCTGCTGCATTTGCAGGTCGATTGCTCACTGAGGTGAGGCGGACGGAACCGAACTGAGCTGAATCAACAGTATTGATCAGATGGGTTCGAGCATCCGTGAAAGCACTATTTGAAGAATTAATCGTTGAGTGACTTTGATTCACCACAAATATGCGATGGGTCTCACCAGCATCAACGGTGAAAATTGAAACACGACCAGCAGTAGTATTGAGTGTTGTGGTCATGTCAATAACTTCCAGAGCTACGCCAATCTGCGTCAAGGCAGTATCCAAAGATGGATGGCTGACCCCGATGAAGGTGTAACTATCATTTGGAACAGCCTGTGCGTAGGGTGAAAATGCTAACCGAGAGCTTTCCCGGGTAGCATCAGCAATAACGGGAATCGTTTGCGCTTGTACTGATTGGGTGCAGATAACCACCCCAAAAAGTAAAAGCAACATTATTTTATTAAACCGTTTCATGGATCTTTCTCCTATTTGGAATATTCATTTATGGAATTTTGAGTAAACACTACGGTGCTGCCGGACCAGAAACAGCGTTGCCTTCAGCAGAATCAAATGATGGTGTCGCAGCTGAATCGTGCATATCGCCAATGAATTCCATGGCGAAACCGGTTGTGTTTTGCTCTATTACCACCGCACCCCAGAAAGACAACATCGTTGCATCCCGGAAACCGTTTCCATTTTGATGCCCACCATTTGTGACTGAACCGAGGTTGCTTACAGTTGTTACAGAAGTTGCAACTGGGTCAATACGAAGATGTCCGTGTTTGAAGTTGGTGGTTCCTTGAATGAAATTTGCTGTCGGAATGTTGGTCGAGTTAACTGTAGCGTGACCCGTCCGAGTAATGAATATTCTCTCGGTATTCCCAGATGTGATTGTAAAAGAAATTGCTGATCCAAAAGTTGTATTATCATTTTGAATTGCATTCACCGTTACGCCAATTTGGGAAGCCATACCAGAAAGAGAGGTGTGACTAACGGCAATAAATGTATATGAAGTCGTATCGGACTGCCAGTAAGGAGATACAATCCTTGAACTATTTTCTACAGCAAAAGCGTTTCCTGCCAAAAGGGCAAGAAAAGCCAATATTGCGACCATATTTGGAACTCGCTTTATTAGCTGGGTTTTCATTATACTTCTCTCCTATTATATATATGCTTCAAATTGAAATTGATATCTAGTTTGGTTAAATCTTGTAACGTTTTGCTTTCCAGGCACCTCCTTAGCGTAAAAGGTTTGATTTTATTTTTATCTAAAAAGTAGGGCTAAATGCCCTATCTCATTGACTATTATAGTATATAAGGTCTATCTAGCTATTGCCACTTTTTGGCGAATAACCTCTCTTCAAACGCGACACCTTATTGAAAACAACCTTATCCATTTGTTTATAATGGTTTAAGCCGCTTCCTATGTCTCTGTCAAAACCCAATAAATTTAGAGCAATACTTTACATAGCTTGTATCGGATGCAGTAGTAGAATTCTTTAGGATTATTTTGAAATAGGGTCATTTAAATGATTATCTAACCGATATAACTTAACATATTGAGAATAATGACTTTATTTGCTATAATTTTTTTATGCTCATAAAAAGTTCGATGTTTTTAAGCCGAAAAAATGGTTTTCTTCTTGGAGAACCCATGAAATCCATAATTTGGAAAGTATCTGTAATCTTGCTACTGGGGACTTTTCTGTTTTCCGGTTGTGCTTCCACTGGCCTGGTGGATTCCAAGGAAGAAAAAAATGAGCTTGCTGAGAAAAAATTTAGAGAGGCTCTTCAATTTGGTTCTTTAAACCAAAAAAGCAAAATGCTCAAATCTCTAAATGAGGCCATCGAGTTAAACCCTAATAATGCAAATTATTATTTTTACCTGGGTAGAGCCCACCTGGTTGACGGAAAAATTGACCAGGCTGAAGCCGAACTCATGAAAAGCATTCAGCTAAACAATAAGTTAAAGGATTCTTACCAGCAGTTGGCACAAATAAGTATGCAAAAAGGCGATTGGAAAAAAGCCATCCTTTATTTCAAAGAAGATTTATCGCTACCTGGAACTCGTGAACCCCAACAAATTTATAATTGGATGGCATTATGTCATTACAATTTGGGTGACCATGACCAAGCCGAAATTGCATGGAAAAAAGCATTGGATATTAAAGATAATGCTGCCATCCGACTAAATTTAGGTTTGGCTTACAGAAATGGGGCCAAATTTGAATTGGCAAAAGATTCTTTGGAAAAAGCTGTTAAGCTGAGACCTCGATTTGCCCAAGCACATTTTGAGTTGGCCGAACTCTATATCAGAGAAAACAAACCAGAAAAAGCTAAAGAACATTTTAAAAATACAATTCTATTTTCCCCGAGCAGTGAATTTGCAAATAAATCCAGGGAATATCTTGAAAAAATTAACCAGAAAAACTAGTTATTGATTATGGTAGAAAATTTTGGGTCCTATTTAAAACATGAACGCGAATTACGTGGTGTACCCTTGGAAGAAATATCGGGGGCTACAAAAATTCACATTCGATTCCTTCAAGCACTAGAGGAAAATAAATTTGAAGATTTGCCTGGAGAGGTTTTCATCAAGGGCTACATTAGATCTTATGCCGATACCATTGGATCTGATGTTGAAGAAATGCTGAATATTTATGAAGAATCTGTTGGCAATAAAAACAATGAAGACAGCACAGAATCCCCATCCCAATCTAATATCTCGGCCAAAACATTTTTAGGATTTGCAGTAATAGGATTAATTATAATTGCTCTTATATTTGGAGCAAAGTTTTTTGTTTCCAGTAAAAACTCTTCGCCTCAAAAAATTACTGAATTAAAAGAAAAGCCAAAAACCAGTTTTTCTCCTTCCGTATCCGTTAAAGCTCCAGAAATGGATCAGGTTTCTGAAAAAGAATCCTCTTCGAAAATCGAAGAAAACTCTCAGATAAATGAATTAGAAAAAGAAA
>JABJCF010000572.1 GCA_018665625.1 Nitrospina sp.
AAAATGTTGTACGACAACGCTTTGTTTGCAACCGCTCTGATCGAAGCCTATCAAGTTACCGGAAAAAAGGAATTCGCCGATTTTGCAAATGATCTCTTTCACTATATTGATCGTGACATGACATCTGATGAAGGGGCTTTTTTTAGTGCCGAAGATGCGGACAGTGAAGGTGTTGAGGGTAAGTTCTACGTCTGGTCAAAGGAGGAGGTCGAACAAATCCTTGGTAGAAAAACAGCCAGTGTTGCAATTCCTTATTACAATGTTACCGAACGTGGAAACTTTGAAGGGAAGAATATTCTTCATTTAACGCGCAGTTCTGAAACTGTTGCTGATGAAATTGGCATGAACCATGATGACTTTTGTAAGGAATTGGAAATAGCACGCCAAAAATTGCTTGCAGTTCGCAGTCGGCGCATTCGCCCCTTGCTTGATGATAAAATTCTCACATCCTGGAATTCCTTGATGATCAGTGCCATGGCCAAGACCGGGCGTGTGTTGGAAGATACAGATCGAATCGAAAAATCAACAAAGGCGATGGAATTTCTGCTCGCTCAACTTAGAACTTCCGATGGCAAGATGCTACGCCGATACCGTGAAGGAGAGGCTCGGTACGATGGTTATTTGTTCGACCATAGCGCAACAGCAGTGGCTTGCCTGGATATATATGAAGCCACTTATGACACGCGATATATTCAAATTGCGAAAGAGTTGATGCAACGAGTCGTTGAAAAATTTTCCAGCGATGGGGGTGCCTTCTATGAAACTGCCAATGATGCAGAAGAATTATTAGTTCGACAAATAAGTGGTTCTGATGGGGTGGAACCCTCAGGCAACAGCAGTTCCGCGCTGGCTTTCTTAAAGCTATCTGCATATTTAGGTGATTCTGAATTGACCAAAAAAGCAGAAAATATTTTCTTGAGCTTTAATGATGAATTGATGGAATATGGGATTAATTCAGCCTATATGTTGCAAGCATTACATTTATACTTGGGGGGATTAAAGGAAGTTGCTATTGTGGGCAAAAAGAATGATGCTGCAACTCAGAGTTTGCTGACTGCTATTCGTAAAGGTTTTTATCCGAATTCGGTTTTTGCATTTTCTTATGAAGATGAAGTGGAGAAAAACGCTAAAATAATTCCTTTGCTGGAAGGTCGGAGTCTATATCAGGGGAAAGCTACTGCGTACGTCTGTCGTCAGGGTACTTGCCTACCGCCCGTCCAAACTTCTGAGGAATTGGTGAAATTATTGAGTTATGAATGAATAAACTCTATTATAGGGCGATCAATATTACCGCTGGGAGAAATTTAACTGAAATGCGAAAAGAACTGATAGACAGCATGGTCGAAACAGGTCTTAGAGGCGAATCGATTTCTAATGATCAGGCTTTGCAATTGGAATCCTTTACCCATGAAGAGCTGGATTATCTATTTATAGGAACTGATCGTATTCGCGACCGGTTCAAGGGCGATGATGTAAAAATATGTTCCATTGTCAACGCCAAGTCTGGACGTTGCGTGGAAGACTGTTCCTTTTGTGGGCAGTCGAGCTCATTTAAAACGGATGCTCCTGAAACTGAGCTGATGAGCGTCGAAGAAATGGTGGCAGCTGCTAAAGAAGCAGAGGCATTTGGTGCCAATGAGTTTTCCATTGTAGCCTCAGGAACTAAAATGGATGACCGGAAGGAATTGGACCGGGTCATCGAAGCGGTGCGCCGGATAAAAGCTGAGACCAACCTTGAAACTTGCTGTTCTTTAGGGTTGATGGAACTCGAACATCTAAAAGAACTGAAGGCTGCCGGACTGGACCGATGTCACCACAACCTGGAAACCGCCGCCAGCTTTTTCGATAAAATTGTAACCACTCATACCTATGAGGATGAAATTAAAGCCGTGCAAAATGCTAAAGAAGCCGGGTTGCAGGTTTGTGTGGGTGGAATTTTTGGAATGGGAGAAACTTTTTCGCAAAGGGTGGAGCTTGCATTTTCAATTCGCGAATTAGGCACTCAATCTCTTCCTGTCAACTTTCTAAAGCCGATAGATGGAACCGGATTGGATCATTTAGAAACCATAGAATACTATGATGCACTTAAAACAATTGCTTTGCTCCGTCTGGTACTTCCCAAAATAGATTTGTTTGTATGCGGCGGCAGGGAAGAGGTAATGACGAACCAACAGGAGCAACTTTTTACGGCTGGGGCCAATGGAATTTTGGGTGGCAACTACCTGACAACAAAAGGCCAAGACCCCAAAAGAGACATAGAAATGATCGAAAGCTTAGGCCTTCGCCCAGTTGCCAGTTCAACTCAAGCATCAACCAGCAAAAACTAGTCTGATTTAGATTGAGAATTCGTATCAAGCATTAAAAAATAAAAGCCCCTTTCCCTGATCGAGGGAAAGGGGCTTTTAGGTATAAAACCGTCTTATGCTAAACTTTCTTCGATTACTTTTTTGATTTCAGTTTTAGATTTAACGCCTACCAACTGCTGTACAACTTTCCCATCCTTGATGAACAAGAGAGTTGGAATTCCACGGATGCCATAGTTGGTGGCCGTGTTTGGGTTGTCGTCTACATTCAGCTTGCCAACCAATATCTTACATTCAAATTCTCCGGCGAGTTCTTCAACAGTGGGGGCGAGCATTTTACAGGGTTGACACCATTCGGCCCAGAAATCAAGCATGACAGGTATATCAGACTTAAGAACTGTTTGATCAAATTCGCCATCAGAAACAATAACCACTTTACCGGCTGACATAGGTAACTCCTTAATATAAATAAATGAAATAAAACTCTTAATTTTATCCGCAGGGATTTTTATATGATCAATTGAACTAATTGCGGTGCAAGAATTGCCATCCCAGAAAATTTTTTTATACAAAATACAAATGGAGGATGTTTTCTGATATTATCATAATCCCCAAATACCAGCAAGGCTTTAACCTTTTTCTGGTAGGAGGGGTCTAATTTAATCAAATTACAAAGGCTTGGAGTCCTAATTCAATGGTAGATGCAGTCCATTTTTTTGGTTACGATCAATTGATCAATGAGGAAGTTTTTAAAGAGCATGGCTTGGAATATCTTTCGAAGTCTTCTGTCAGCCTGTCGGGTTGGAAACGAGTATTTAACAAAATCCCTAAAGACAACGAAGGGCAGGAAGGTCTGGGGCATGCCAATATCGAACCTACTGCCGATACTGCGGGGATGATGCACGGCGAACTCTATGAGATGGATGAAAAGTTTCTGCCGAAATTAGATGAGATTTTTGATCATCCTAATGAATATCAGCGGAAAGTCATGCGGTTCAATCGCCATGATTTCCTGATGATTAGCGGAATTGTTTACATCGCTAGACCCGACAAAATCGCCAAGGGACTAAAACCTAATAAAGCTATGATGAAGATATTTAGAAAGACTAAAAAATTATTTCCGATGCTTTATTTCTCACGGTTGATGAATACACCTACCATTGATTGAAGTCTTTCAAATAAAACATGCAACCGTTCACGGCATTGGTGAGGCCGCCGGGAACTAGTTTTCCCCAGGCCATTTCCAACCATCCACAGCAAAAGGAAATTAACCTTTCCATAGCCCTGATTCAGCATCAGGGCTATGTGCAGGCACTGAAACGAGCAGGTGCTAAAATTCTTTCCCTGTCCCCTGAAGACACTCTTCCCGATTCCACCTTTGTCGAAGACACCGCTTTTATTTTTGGTGAGACGGCTTTTTTGTGTTCCCAAAAAGAAGAAACCCGCAGAAAAGAGGTGGGGTCGGTAGCGAAGGTCCTCATGGAGTATAGAAAAATCGTAACTCTGGAGCCCTATCTGGATGGCGGGGATATTTTAAATACACCTGAATCTATTTTTATTGGACTCTCAAAACGCACGGATGAGAGGGCCATTAAAAACTTATCCGAAAAAATCGATAAAAATATTGTTCCCGTGCCGGTTAAAAAGGGGCTGCATCTTAAAAGTGCTGTCAGCTATCTGGGAAATAATACCTTGTTAATTAATCCTGAAAGGATAGGGGCTGACGAATTTAGAAATTTTCAATGGATTGAGGTAGAGGAAAAAGATTCTTACGTAGCAAATTGTTTGGTGTTGAGAAACCAGGTCATCATGCCCTCGGGGTTTTCAACAATTCGAGAAAAAATTCGTCAAAATGGTTTTGAAACTGTTGAGTTGGAGATGAGCGAGTTCGAAAAAGCGGATGGTGGTGTTACTTGCTTGAGCCTGATTTTTCCTTGAAAAACCTCAATTCACAAGCTTGTCTCTACACATTAAACCGAAAATGCATGATGTCACCATCTTGGACGACATAGTCCTTCCCTTCGACACGCATTTTGCCCGCCTCTTTAATACCTGCTTCAGTTTTAAATTTTTCCAAATCTTCCAGACTATAAACCTCGGCGCGAATAAAACCTTTTTCAAAGTCAGAGTGGATAGCCCCTGCTGCTTGAGGAGCTTTCGAGTTTTTTGGAATCGTCCAGGCGCGGGTTTCTTTTTCTCCTGCTGTGAAGTAGGTGGAAAGCTCTAGCAGGCCATAGCCTGTGGAAATCATGCGATCAAGTCCGGTTTCGGTGAGCCCCATCTCCTCCATAAACATTTGTTGCTCTTCCGGATCTTCCATTTCCATGATTTCGCCTTCGATTTTTCCCGCAAGTGCAACCACTGCAGAACCATCTTGGCTGGCGATCTCTTTTACTTTTTGCACCAAATCGCTTTCAGTGTCTCCAGGATCCATCACATTACAAATATAGAGAACTGGTTTTGCGCTTAATAGAGTCAGGCTTTTGACAAACATTTTTTCATCATCTGTAAATTCAGTGCAAGCTCTGGCAGGCTTTCCTTCATCAATGCTTTGTATTAGTTTTTTGATTACTTCCATTTGCAGGCGGGCATCCTTGTCACCTGATTTTGCCAGTTTTTCTATTTTTGTTTTCCGTCGTTCCAAAGCTTCCATGTCTGAAATCATAAGTTCCGTATTGATGGTATCAATATCCGATGCAGGGTCAATCGCGTCACTGACATGGGGGACATTGCCATCTTCAAAACAACGCACCACATGCGCGATTGCATCAACTTCGCGGATATGTCCAAGAAATTTATTTCCCAAGCCTTCCCCTTTTGATGCTCCTTTAATGAGTCCCGCGATATCGACAAATTCCATCGTTGTGGGGACAATTTTTTTCGTTTGGACGTAGGAGGTGATTATATCCAAACGTTTATCAGGAACCGGGACGATGCCACTATTGGGTTCGATAGTGGTGAATGCGTAATTTCCCGATTGAGCTTTAGTACGAGTAAGAGCGCCGAAGAGTGTTGACTTTCCAGCATTGGGGAGGCCCACAAGGCCACAGGTAAATCCCATAAAACTTTTTTCCTTCTTTTTAAGGTTGGGTAGATGTTGTTTTAAATGGTTTCAAAAAAAACAGCGACAAGAATACCAGAAAAGCGTAGGCAGCGATAATTTTAAAAAACTCTTGTGGTGTAACAAAACTGTAAAGGGTGAGAAAACAAACCGCACCGACACTTCCATACGCTCCCACTAACCCGGCCATTTTCCCTGTAAGGTTTCTTTGGATTAAAGGGACCGCTGCAAAGCAGGCGCCATTACCTGCTTTAAAGAAGACGGACCCAATTACAGCAAGGGCTATAGCGCTGGATAGTTGCCAATTGGAATTCATCTCTCCAATAAACCAGTGGCTAATCATGCCTCCGAGGATGAGAATGATAAGAGTTCTCTTGCGTCCAAACCGATCAGAAACCCAGCCACCCCCGGGGCGAGCTATCAGGTTCATAAAAGCGTAACTGGCTCCCAATACTCCTGCCAATCCCATTGAGAGAGAGAAGGTTGTTTCCAGGAACTGCGGAAAAATCGAAACAACAGCTAACTCTGAACCAAATGTAAGAGAATAGACCATACTTAAAATAGCAATTTGGCTAAACGAATATTTTTTTTCTTCAGCTACTGGTTTTTCAATGTGAGGTAAATTTAACTTCCAACATTGGACAAGATTGTAAACAAAAATGCCTGACAGTCCCGCAATCAATATCCAGGATAAAGAAGGTGAAATTAACATAAAAGGATGGCCGGAAAGTTTCCAGACAAAAAGCATTAAGGTTGCATAAATCGGAAGCAGAAATATGGATTGTAGAATCAAATCCTTTTTGGTTTGAACTTCTATGGCTCCGTGTATGCCTATTTGAAAGTCTTGGCTTCTTTCTGGGATGTCCTGGCAAAATCGAAAATATACAAAAGACCAGATAATGCAAAGGATGCCTGAAAATGCTGTGGCAACTCTCCAGCCTATATCTTCAGCGAAAAGTATTGCAACGAGGGGCAGAGAAAATGCAGCAGCGGCTGCGCCAAAGTTACCCCAGCCGGCATAAATTCCCTGAACGGTACCCATTTTATTGTGGGGAAACCACTCAGCGATCATTTTAATGCCAACCACAAAGCCGCCTCCTACAATGCCCATTAACAGGCGGGTGATCAGCAGACTTTGAAAACTTTGGGAAAGTGAAAAGGCGATGCAAACCCCTCCTGAAAAAAGCAGAAGTCCGCTAAAAACTTTTTGTGGGCCATATTGGTCTGTTAAAGATCCTATTACAATGCGTGCAGGAATGGCGAGGACCACATTGCATATCATTAAAATATTAATTTCTGCTTCGGTCAACCCCAACTGATGCATGATCGTTGTGTTAAACGGAGCCATGTTGAACCACGCAACAAACGTCAGGAAAAATGCGATCCATGTCAAATGCAGGGTGCGGGTCTGTGTTTCTGTGAAGCCTAACATCTGTTGTGAGGGGGGTTACTCAGGAGTATTGGTCATCAATTGGTGAGATTTGACGACGCCATTTTTTTCGAAGACGATGATCATATCCTTGACGATGTCTGTACCAAAGGAGTTGACGTAGTTGTACTCGTAGGTCCATACCGGGAGCCCGTTTTGTATGCCTTTTTTAAACGGAGCACCAAACATGGCTTGAATTTCTTTTTGGTTCGTTGTTCCTTTTACAATGTTGACATAAAGCGCTTCGTCGAAATTTTTTCCGACAGTACCACAGGCAGACATCGCAAGAGCCATTGCCAAAAATCCGATTCTAAAAAGATTAACGGTATTGTGATGTCCGTATGATTTCATTGGGATTCTATATAATATTTTTCCCGATGCAGTTTCGGGCTGACGTTAAAAGTGATCTCAAGACTGTTTTGTTTTTCCATTTCTTCAAGAAGTCCACTTTCTTCTTCGAACAGCATATCGTAAATGATGGGATGCACGTCGATTTTCAACTTTTTATTGGTTATATTGTCAGTGCCTCTGCGTTGAATTTCGCGGATGATTTCATAGCAGACGGTTGAAGGGCTTTTGATGTAGCCTTTTCCTTCGCAATAATCGCATGGATCGCATAAGGTTTGTACTAGACTTTCGCGGACGCGTTTACGAGTCATTTCAACCAGACCCAACTCAGAAATTTTTAGGATTCGAGTACGAGAACGATCGCTTTTCAAGGCTTGTTTCAGGGCATTCGTCACAATTTCTTTGCTTTCTTCATTTGCCATATCAATGAAGTCCACAATGATGATGCCACCAATATTCCTTAGGCGCAGTTGGTAGACGACTTCTTTTAAGGCTTCCATATTTGTTTTAAGAATCGTGTCTTCTGGGTCGCTGTGCCCTACATATTTTCCGGTATTGACATCAATGGCAACCAGAGCTTCAGTTTGATCTATTATTATGTAGCCACCGGACTTCAGCCAGATAGTGCGCCCTAATGCACGGTTGATATCCAACTCGACCCCATAATGGTCGAAGATGGGCATGGGGTCTTTGTATAATTCAATCTTGTCCGCTAAATGTGGCAGATAAGTTGTGCAAAACTCCACGCATTTATTGAAGTCTGATTTTGAATCTATTACCAATCGCTCAGTGTCACTGGTAAATAAATCGCGGATGGATCTAAAAATTAGGTTGAGGTCTTCGTATACTAGATGGGGGGCACTTACTTCTTCAGATTTTTTTTTCAGGTTTTCCCACAGGTGATGAAGAAAGCTGACGTCCGATTCAAAATCGGATTTAAATGCATTTTGCCCGGCGGTACGAACAATGTAACCTTCCCCTTCGTTGCCAATTTCACTGACAAGCTGTTTTAAACGTTCTTTTTCGGCTTCATCTTCTATTCTTCGGGAAACACTAATATGATTTATGGTTGGCATATAAACCAGATGCCGACCCGGAAGGGTGATGTAATTGGTGATGCGAGCTCCTTTTGTACCCAGGGGATTTTTTGCAACCTGTACCAATATCTCCTGGCCTTCCTGAAGAATGTCCTGGATTTTCACATCATGATTGGGGCGTCCCGGTTTACCTTCGAAAGGATGATCTTTATCATCTTCTGTATCATCTTCTGTGATAGCCGGCGGTTCCATAGAATCTTCAAGGCCGAGCATGTCTATCACATCGATATCGCCGACATAAAGGAATCCGGCTTTTTCCAGTCCAATGTCTACAAAGGCGACCTGCATTCCCGGAAGAATTTTGGTCACTTTGCCTTTATAAATATTCCCGACAATTCCCTTATGGGCATTGTGCTCAATAAACAATTCCACCAGCAGGTTGTTTTCCATTAAGGCAACCCGGATTTCCCGCTGATTTGAATTGATAAAAACTTCAGAAGACATAAAATTTTCCTGTCAATGGAGATGGGCAGATTATAGCACGTATCCCTTGTTAAATCTGATCGTAAAGTAGAAGCCCCTTACAGGGGGCGAAATGTTGACGGACTAGAGAAAAGGCAATGGTACCTGCCTGCTGTTTGGGGGTTGGCCTGTTTCCAGCGCCGCTTCGCCGCTAATGAAGGGTGCGGCGCATTTCTACGTTTAAGAGTAAACCTACTGCGAAAAAGTTTGTGATGAGAGATGAACCTCCATAACTCACAAAAGGAAGGGGTATGCCCGTTATGGGGAAAATGCCTATGGTCATTCCAATATTAAAAATCATATAAAAAGAAATAGAAACTATAAGGCCCAGAGAAAGAAAAAAACCAAATCGATCTGCCGCCCGAAAGGCAATGTTTAGTCCCTTTAAAATAATATAAGTGAACAACGTAATAAGAAGGATCACACCAATGAAACCGGTTTCCTCGGCGAAAACGGAAAAAATAAAGTCCGTATGTTTTTCTGGAAGAAAGTTAAGTCGGCTCTGGGTTCCTGCGAAAAGCCCTTTCCCCCAAAAACCTCCCGACCCAATAGCTATTTTAGATTGGATAGAATGATAGCCCGCACCGAGAGGGTCCAATTCGGGGTTGAACAAGGTCCTCAACCTGGCTTTTTGGTAGTCTTTAAGAAAAAACCATAGTGCCGGGGCTAAAGCCACCCCGCCAACAAATAGTTTGATCAATGTCATTCGATTAATTTCGATGGCCATAATAAAGGCAAGAAAGATAAACAGAATCATCATTGTCGTGCCCAGGTCGGGTTGTACAACGATGAATCCTCCCAAGGTAGCGGTTAGCATGGCAGGGATAATAAGGTCTCGCAGGGTGTATTGGCCTGAAATTTTTCCCGACTCAAAATATTTTGCTAGAGCTATGACAATGGCTACCTTGGCAAACTCTGAAACCTGAATACTGATTGAACCAATGTATATCCAACGTTTTGATCCCGATGCCACAACACCGTTTACCAAAACATAACCAAGCCCAATGAGGGTCAGGGTGTAAATCAGATAGGCATAGCGGCTGAACCAGCGATAATCCAATGCCAATGCGAACAGCATGGCAATGAGACCGTAGATGATCCAATAAATTTGTTTGATATAGAGTCCGCGAAAAAATTCTTCGGGCCTCGCGTGGTTGGCACTATATATAGTGATTACACCTATCACTGATACAATAAGGATGGCGATAAAGTACAGCCAATTGAAGTTTGATACTATGCGACGGTCAATCATGATCAAAATTTTACCACAACTATTTGAAAAATAGTCTGTTGTTTTATCCGAGGGTGTTTTTCGACAAACGTTGAGATTGGTTGAGATTTGAGCTATCTTGGATTAAGGAGGTGGTTTATGGAAGAAAAGGATCAGGAAAAAAAGTCGGATGAGAAATCCGAAAAAAACGAAAAAGAAAAAATAGAAGACCAGAAAAAACAAAATGCCCGCCTGGCAGAGCGTAAGGGCCAGCGCCCTGCTTTTCCTTTCAAAAGAAGAAGCCTTTAAACATTTTTCAATAATTGGCGTATCGCCAATTCAGTTGCCTGATAGCGTCCTTCTCCGAAATGCATATAGCGGACTCTCCCTTGTCGGTCGATCAAATACAGGGCCGGCCAGTAACGATTTTTATAGGCCCGCCATAAACGAAACCCATTATCTTGAGCTACCGGGAATTTGATTTGATGTTTTCGAACCGCTTGTAAAACATTTTGGTATTTCTTTTCAAAACCGAATTCTGGCGCATGAATTCCAAGAACTACAAGGCCGCGCTTTTTATATTTTTTATGCCAGGTTTTTACATAAGGCAATGCGTTCAGGCAGTTGATGCACGAGTAAGTCCAAAAATCAATCAGCACTACTTTGCCAATCAATTGCCTCATTGAAACAATGGGTGCGGTGTTGATCCAATTTTCCAAGCCTCTGAATTCGGGCGCAGTGTAAAGCACTGGTAAAGTTGAGTCGACTTTCCCCCCGGCTGTTTTTTGAGGATAAAATAAATTTCTTAAAAAGTTTTTTTCCATATTAAAATCTTATTGGTTTTTTATTATTTGTCTATATTCTAAATCAGACCTTACATCGCGATGGCATTGAATTAACATAAAAGGGTCTCAATATTTTTTCAGGAATAAATTAAATGAAAGACTGTCCATGCGGTTCAGATTTCCCTTACACAGATTGTTGTGGGCCTTTAATTCGTGGTACGGCTTTTGCCGATACGGCGGAAGATTTGATGCGTTCCCGCTACACCGCTTTTGCAGAAAATAACTGGGAGTATCTGGTATTGACCAGTCACCCAGAAGAAAAAAAAGAAATGGCTCGATTGGAATCGGCTTTGGTGGATCAGGACGCCGATTGGAAAAAGCTTGAAATTGTAGGGTCCCGTGAAGGAGGCAGGCAGGATAGCGAAGGCCAGGTCGACTTTGTGGCACACTATGTTAAGGAGGGTATCCCACAGACCTTACGTGAGTCTTCACGGTTTTATAAGGTCAATGGGCGTTGGGTCTATAGTAGAAAAGACTCCACGCTTCCCCCAGTACCGGTTTCAGCTCAAAAAAAGCCAAAGACCTTTGTTCGCGATGAAGCCAAAGTCGGTCGTAATGATCCCTGTCCCTGCGGAAGTGGAAAAAAATACAAAAAATGCTGCATTTGAAATATCCCCCTTCCTGTATGCCCCCTTCAGTCCAGAAAAATTGAAAGTGAAAAAAATAAAAGTTAGTAAAACGGGTCCCGAATTTTTTTGAAAAAAAGTTGAGTTAGGGTAGGAATAGGATTTAATAAGGGTGTTGTTTAAAGCCTTTATTAATCAATGGTATTAAGTTTTGCATACTTTCTAATCGGCACACCCAATAGTCCTTATTTAGCCGCTTTGGCGAGTTTATTCCCAAACTTTTCCACAGGTTGTTAACAGTTGTTGTGGAAAAGAGCAGGGTCTCCTGTCCCCGCTCTGAATGCCTTTACTGGCAAGACAATCGGCATTCACAAGCTCGCACAGCCTTATTGCAAAGCTTGAAAAGCTGGCTGAATAAAGAAAAGCATGAATACCGTGCGAATCCGTCACATTTACAGCAAAAACTATATTTCCCTTTTTAAACACAAGGGAACAACATGCGTCAAAATTCCGATAGGGCTTATAACCTGTTTATATGCGCCCATCAGGAAAATTTTCGAGGATAAGATAATAAATGCCTTTTGACACCGACAATATTGGGCTTCTGGCTGCCAACAATTTGATGCCGATTCCTCCCTTTAGTTTTCAGTAGCGTTAGAGGGGCCACCTTCATTTTAAAAAGTGTGAAAAACAGTTTTGAGTTGGAGAGACTGTCAATAAATAAATTTCAGCAAGAGTCAATTTTAAAAAATCATTAATAAATCGCTAGTTATTGGTTTTTTGATATGACTGTTTTTTATTATTCTCAATAAAGGTTTTTCTGACAACTGATATGAATGTGTTTTTCTCACAAGTTATTCACAGCCAAAAATCGTCTTAGAGCTTGTAAGTTTGCCCGTTATTTAAATCGCTGGAAAAAAAATAATATGCGGAAAGTGTGCTCAGGTAATTTCTTTATGAGATTGAAGAAAATTTTCCATATCAATAGGAAGATTGGAAGATAGGGATAGAGGTGTTCCTGATATAGGATGATTCAGACCAAGATGATGAGCGTGCAGGGCATGCCTTGACAATTTTAGCACTCCGGAATTCGGGTTTTTCCCTCCATAAAGTTTATCGCCAATGACCGGATGGTGCAGGGATGCTAAATGTACCCGGATTTGATGGGTTCTGCCGGTTTCTGGACGTAGTTTCAAGTAAGTCCAGTTTTTGCAGCGCTGCAATACCTCGTATTGGGTGCAGGCCTGGCGTTCGTGGTCGCCTCGGGTGTCCATTTTTTTACGCTGAGTTTTGTGCCTGCCAATGGGTGAGTTGATAGATCCATTATCATTTTTCACATTACCCTTCACAAAAGCCAGATACTCTTTTTTAATTTCGCGATTCTTGAATTTGTCTGCGAGAACTTTATGCGCAGCTTCCGTTTTCGCGACCAATACCAACCCCGATGTTTCTTTATCCAGTCGATGAACAATTCCGGGGCGCTCCACTCCGCCAATTCCAGAGAGGTCGTTGCAATGATAAAGTAGGGCGTTGACCAGGGTCCCCGTAGAATGCCCGGGTCCCGGGTGCACCACCATGCCTGCAGGCTTGTTTATTGCCAGCAAATGTTCATCTTCAAAAATAATGTCTAAAGGGATGTTTTCAGATGTGGCTTCTGGCTTTTCTAGAGGGGGAACCTGGAACTCTATTTTTTCTTTAACGCGAACTTTATAACCTGCCGGGCGGAATTTCGAATTGACTACAACTCTATTTTCATCAATCAACTTTTTTAACCGCGAACGGCTGATCTCAGGCAGATTTTCAGACAGAAAAACATCGAGACGTTTTTTACTCGAAGCTTCGTCTACCTCAAATTCATAACA
>JABJCF010000573.1 GCA_018665625.1 Nitrospina sp.
AACCCATCTTCACCCTTTATATATGGGCTCTATCGAATTTTTCAGGGACGACTATGTAGTTAGAAATGAATTAGCGGGAGGCAAGCGAGCTCTGGCTAAATTCTTTTTTCCTTTTGTCGCTAAATTTTTAATGTTCATCATCCCCACCCGTGTTTATCTTTTGAGAAAAAATGATTCGTCCATCACAATATATTGAGGTTGTGAAATTTATATTCAAGGTTTTCTAGATAGTTAGAATCACTGGGTCATTGGTCCGGGTATTTTAAAGCCAATTAGCAAATTTCGAAAAAACAGAGAAATAATGATTGCCGTTAATAGAATAAAACAACGGTCCAACAGGGTGGCAAGCATCCCCGATTCAAATCCAGCTCCCAGCCATTGAGAAAAAATTCCCACGATCAATTCACGGGTACCTATATCACTTTGAATAATAGGTAACGCCGATATAAAGGGCATAAGAGTTACAAATAGCACACAGTATCCTAAAGGGATACTTAGCCCCAGAACCTTGCACACTAAATAAAACCTCAGTGTATTTAATCCGACAATAAGAACGTTGTAGATGCAAAGTGTGAAAAATAGTTTTCTGTTTTTTAAAATCCTGTAAAGAGAATTGACTGCTCTGATCAAAGCATTGAGATACTTGTTGGGTCGGTGTTGCAGGTCAAAGGTTTTTAGGAGAATTAACCCAAGGACAATAGTGACTGATAAGTATCCCAGTGTTAATGCTAAAAATACTCCGCTTTGTGAGAATAAAAATACAATTGATATGGCTAGTCCAAAAACTGCGTTGATAAAAAATGAGATTAAATGGTCTGCACCTTGTGAGCCTGCAAAGGACATGAAGGGAAACTCGTAGCGCTGTTTCAGGTAATTTGATGTGAATAATGAGCCTGCTTTGAAAAAGAAATTATTTAGTGACGTGGTTATGGAAGAAAGACCTAGAACTTCTTTGTTCTTTAGTTTGATGTCGAATGACCCTGCTAAAGCATTTAGTTTTTTACCATTGATAATGATTGAGCCTGTAACGAGGGAAATAATTAGAAAAAACTGAGTGGCAGAAATATCTTTAAGTTGAATTAATTCCTCCCGATGCCTTGCTACCATCGAACCCAGAAGGAAAATCATTAAGCCAGTAATTACAAATTTAAATAAATTGTTCAAAGCCGATGGTTTTTACAGGTTGAATTATTTAGAGAGGTGCATGTGTTTTTGCATTGAGTTGTTGGTGGTATAATTCAGACATCCTTTTTGAAGAATTTTCCCATGAATAACCTGAGTGAACCATCTCCAGGGCATTTTGAATTAACCGGTCTCTTAGAGTTTTGTTGTTTGCCAGCTCGACAGTTTTTTTTGCGATTGCCTGGGAGTTTTTCTCGGGGACAAGTATTCCGCTAACCCCATCTCGAACAGCATCTTTTATTCCTCCAACATCAGAGGCGATGACAGGTGTGCCAGAAGCCATTGCTTCTAAAAATACCACTCCTTGGCCCTCGGTATCCCCATCAGGTGTGACGATCGAAGGGCCGATGAAAATGTCGGCTGTGGCGAACCACTCTCTCAATTCCTGCCCTTTTTTCCCTCCAATTAAGGAAACGTGGGAGGTAAGCCCTAGTTTTTGAATCTGCTTTTCCAATGGGTCTTTTTGTGGACCAAACCCAATGATGACCAGTCGGGCGGTTGGTATTTCCTCTATAATTTGTGGCATAGCGTCGATTAAAAAATTGAATCCCTTTTTTAAAGCCAGACGCCCTACGGCAAGCATCAGAAAGTTGTCAGTTCCAATAGAGGTTTTTCGATCTTGATTAAAATTTTCAGGGCTAAACTGATCCAAATCGACGCCCATGGGTACGACCTGGATATTGGGAGTTGGATGGATATTCAAAACTTTATCCTTGGTTGCCTGGCTGTTTACCGTGCAAATTGTTGAATGTTTCAGGGCAAATTTTATCAGGCTTCTGACAACGGGTATGTTTTTGAATGAATAAACATCTCCTCCGTGTGCGGTGAGGATATATGGGGTGCCTCTAAAAATTTTTATGAGAGCGCAAAAAAACCCTTGAGGGATTAGCCAATGACAGTGAATGAGGTCAAAACGATTTTCACCGGTTATTTTTATTAAGCGTATAAGCAGGGCCGTTAGAAAAAAAGGCAATTGCAATCGAGCCAGCCAACTGGATTTTAGCTTGGGGATTATCCCACCTTCGTAGCAAAGCCTTTGCAAATTTCGTGGGTAAAAATATGGGAAGCGCGTTATTTTCATTTCCTTCCAAGTTTCGCTTTCTTTTGCTTCGGGTGCGTGGGGGGCCAAAATATGGATGTCGATATCTTTTGGAAGGTTTCGACAAAGGTCGTATACAAAACGGGGCTCCTGATCGTTTTCCCACCTTGGGAAAGTGGTAGCGATTACCAGAACTCGAAGTTTTCCTGAAAGATTACCTTGCATGGGCTTTTGATAATTTTAAGGAAGTGAATAATAAAAGGATCTTTATTTATCTGTTTCTGCCTTTTTAATTCTAACTTGAATGTCTTCTAAAAGTTGTCTGTTAACAGAAATGAGTTCGGCAGCTATGCCCATCATAATAATCTGAAAGCCAACGATCAGAAGAATGGCGGATAGGATGAGTGATTGGATATGTCCTTCGGTCTGCCCCATAAAAAAGAAAAACAGATATCGGCAGCCTATGGCAAAGCCCAATAGAAAAGATGTACCTCCAGCAAGAGTGAAAAGTCTTAAGGGGCGGTACATGGAATAGACTTTGAGCATGGTGACGAGAGACCGGTTCAGGTATACGCTAATACTGGGGAATAGTCTGGATTCGCGCAGCTTTTTATTTGTTTTTACAGGCACATGCGTAATGGCAAGATTCTTTTTCCCCGCGCTTATTATAGTTTCAATGGTATAGGTGAAATCGGAAACCACATTAAGTTGAAGAGCGGCATCTTTGCTGTATGCCCGGAACCCGCTAGTCGCATCTGGGATTTGCGTGCCGGATAGTTGCCGGACCACCCAGCTCCCAAATTTTTGAAGGAAAATTTTAATTGGGGAAAAATGGCGGATAGTTTCAACCTGCCTGTCACCTACAACGATATCGGCTTCTTTATTAAGAATAGGCTGGACCAGCTTGGCTATGTCACCACCGAAATACTGATTGTCTGCATCGGTGTTGACTATGATGTCAGCGCCTAGTTTTAGAGACTGATTAATTCCTGAAATAAATGCTTTTGCCAGGCCCTTATTATTTGTAAATTGTAATATATGGTGAACCCCTAAGTTTTTCGCTACCTCAACCGTTTTATCTGTGCTTCCATCGTCAATCACAAGTATTTCGATGGTATCCACTCCCTCAATTTTGTCGGGCAAGTCCTTCAGGGTTTGGGGAAGGGTGTTTTCTTCGTTTAAGCAGGGGATTTGAATTATTAGTTTCACGGGATCAGTGTATGGATTATTCAGATTATACCGGAGCGGCGATATATATAGACCTTATCGGTAGAAGTGGGAGATTGGAAAAGGTGAATTTGAACTTCGTAGGAGTTGTTGACTCTGTTTACGGGCGCATTCAATATGATTTGCTCGTATTCACTGTTTTCAAGGATGAGCTTTATTTTGTCACTAGGTGGATTCATTTTTTCATCGGAATGAATATCCCATTGGTCTCCTCTTAAAACAATCCAATCCGGTCTACTCTCGGTAGTCAGTTCATTGTTATGGATCATTTTGAATCCTGTGTAGAAAGCCAGAGATTCCACTTCGTTGTCAATATAACATGTTTCCCCTTTTTTCCCATGAGTTTCAAAAAATGCAACAATTTTATCCAGAGGGCCTCGATAAGGATTAGCGAGTTCCCTCCAGTATTCAAAAAATATAGACTTGATTTCTACTTCCCGCATAAAGGTCTGATAAATACCCTGCATGTACAAGCTTGGCGGAGCTTCGGTGCTTGAAGGTGGGAGTATTTGTTTGATAGGAATCAATGGGATCACATGAACTATATTAGAAGAAACCAGTAGGCCCACTAAAATACCTTGCTGGATGATGGAACCCTTGAACAAATAAAATACTAACCAACCTAAAAGAATAAAAAATATTGGAATGCTTGCAGAGATGTACTGCAATAAAGGGATAGAATGTAGTGAGGCGGTTAATATTATAAAAAAAGCAGAAATGACTAAAAGAGAAACAGGCTTTCTAAATTTTTTTAAAGGTCCTAAAAATATGAATGGAATTAATATTAACGGGAATATGTAGTTGTTTATTTGAAACAGAAAACCCATGAAATGTTTTAAATAGCCTAAAGACGATGTGTCAATCAATAAGCTGGTAGATGTATAAAACTCTGAAATTTTTTTAGATAGTGCAGGTAAAAACAAAAGCCAGGGTAAACACAGAAACGCGGTTATCACAGCCGGTATTCTTATTCGTTTCAAGTTGCTGGGTTCTACATCTTTTCTGTAAAGAAACAGGTGGGTCAACATCCCTAAAATGAGCCCTGCAAATTCAACATACATGGTATGGAAAAATATAATTGACGTTACGGTAAATGGAATGGGGTTCCATTTTCTTTTTTCAAATATATCGATATAAAATAAAAGTAGAATAGGCGTTAATAAAATAGGGAGAGCCACGTAACGGGAAGTTCTGAAATAAAGGAGGGCCGGAACGCAGGTGGCCAAAAATGTAGCGGCAAAAACAGCCACAGCTTTCTCCTGAGTGAGTCGATTTGCCAAGTGATACAAACACCAGATGGATAAAAAACCAGCCAGGGCAAAAGGAAATCGGGCCGCAAAAGTATTGTTCCCTAAAAAATGTAACGAAATAGACTGAAGATAATAGGGCACCCATGTTCTATAGATAAAGATTCCGTCAAAAATATCAGCATATAGCATGGTGTGGTTCAAGCCATCTGAATGCATAGGCAGCCCATGTTTCAAAATCGTGGATGAAACAAAGGTGTCTGCTCCTTCATCCACCTGCAAAACACTGTCATCCAAGCCGGTAAAAATAATCAAGAATGAAAGAGGAAGAAGGAGAGCCAATGCCAGGTGAGGCTTGAAGAAAAGTCGGATGGATGTCACTTTAAAAAGCCATGTGGTCAGGTCGGTTAAAAATCCCTTTTTATTATTATACCCAAGAGTGTGTCCTGACTGGGGCAAAACTTGACTCGTTGAGGGTTCTTTCATAGTAAAAAGGAATTTATGCGGTTAGATAATATGGTATGATCGCCTATTTAGATTTATCGGCTCAAAAATTCCCTGATATTAGCAAAATATTGTATAAAAAATGGATGCTCCTGAAATATCTGTAGTAGTTTTAGCCTATCGAAGCGCTGGGACAATTGCCAGTTTCGTTGATTCTCTGGTCGATTCCCTGGAAAAGGAAAAGCTTCATTGGGAAATTGTTCTGGTGGGGAACTATTTTGAAGGAATTGGAGACCAAACCCCAAAGGTGGTCAAAGAAATTGCCGCCCGAGATTCCCGTATAAAACCCGTGGTTGAAGTAAAAAAGGGAATGATGGGATGGGACATGAAAACCGGTTTGCAGGCGGCTACGGGTAAAGCTCTGGCAGTAATAGACGGGGACGGTCAGATGCCCAGCACAGATGTGATTCGTGTATATCAGTTGATGAAACGAGACAGTTTGGATCTTGCCAAAACCTATCGGGCTAAAAGAAATGATGGATCTTATCGAAGGTTGATTTCTGTCGTCTATAATATTTTGTTTAAAATATTATTTCCAGGTATCAATGCCTGGGATATGAATTCCAAGCCCAAAATTATGAAAAAAGAGTTTTACGAAAAAATCAATCTCGAATCCAATGGATGGTTCATTGACGCAGAGATTATGATTTTAGCAAGACGCATGAATGTTAAAATCGGAGAAATTGAAACCGTTTTTCATAGTATGGATTCTCGCCCTTCGTTTGTTAAACCTCTTTCTATTATTGAATTTTTGGGTAACCTTATTTCATACCGAATAAAAGAATTTCTTGCAAAAAACTAACTGTTAGATATCCGCATGAAACTTCTCATCACCGGGGCTTCCAGTACCCTGGGAAAAAATTTAACCTCAGAGCTTCTAAAAATAGACGAGCTTTCGATTCGGTTGCTAGAGCATCATTCGCCTCTGCAGAATGAAAATTGCGAAGTATTCAAATGTGATATTCAAGATGTCGGCAATCTGGCCCATGCTTGTTCTGAAATAGATACAGTGATTCATCTGGCGGCCTTGACCCATTCACCCACTGGAAAAGAATATTTTGAAGTAAACGAAACTGGTACAGATAATTTATTGACAGCTTGTCGAAAAAATAGTGTGAGGCGATTCATTTTTATAAGTTCTGCTGCGGCGTCAGAAGAAGGTGGAGAGTATGGTGTCAGTAAACTGAGATGTGAAGAAATGGTGAGAGAATCGCATCTTAATTGGGTCATACTTCGGCCATCGGAGGTCTATGGCCCTAATATGCAAGAAGGTATTGGTAAATTAATTACATGGATAAAAAAATTCCCCATAATCCCCGTGATTGGAGATGGGTCATATTTTCTCAGCCCGGTATATGTTGACGATATTGTTCAGGCAATTGTAGAAGTTTTTAAAAAAGGCTCCCTGGAAAAAGAAATCCTGAACTTAAGCGGGCCGGAAAAGTTTACGATGAGTGGGTTGATTGACCGGTTGGCCCAGATTCATAAAGTTCAACGAAAAAAAATATTTCTTCCGGTTTGGTTTGTCAGGGCATGTATTGGTTTTCTGTCAATTTTCAAATCTAATTTTGCTTTTTCAGATCAAATACCCAGACTATTATGCGATAAGGAACATTGCATAGATGGGGCACAGGCACTCATTCCTTATAAGCCCAGAAAAATTGAAGAAGGGCTTTTGTCTTTTGAAGTTGAGAAAGCTTAGCCCTTTTTACCTGTCACCAGATATTGCCCTCCCAAAGGTAACCATCCCAAAAACGGATCCATAAAATTTAGCGAAGAAAGAAATTTAGGGAAAAAAGTTGTGTAAATAACCTGAACGTTTAATAAAGAAACCTGATCGAAATGGCTTCTGAGGATTTTTGAAGGGACAAGTACTGCATCCTTATCAAAAGGGCAATCATTAACTATTTTCTGTGTGACGGGGTTGAGTGGATTGTGTTCCCATATCACCAACGTTCCTTCCCGGTTTAAAAGGGAAGAAAGTTTTTCGATAAGCTTCGCATGCTCAGCATGAGGGATATGATGGAAAACTCCTGCAGAGAATATGAGATCATATTTTCGGCTGACCCATTCAGGGGAATCGGTTTCTTGAAAATCTATGTTATTAGGAAATCGCGAACGAGCCTGTGAGATGGAATCTTTAGATGGCTCGACCCCGGTATAAGTAGCTTCTGGAAAAAAATCAGAGACCCTCCCATATAAATTGCCCACGCCGCAACCAAAGTCCAATAAATGAAACGTCTTTTCAGACAGCGACGGGAAAAGGTTTTTTAATTTATGAAGTTTTGCAGAAACAAGGTTGTCTGCATCGTAGCCGGTTTGACGAATGGCGTCATTTACTAATTTGTTATAGTTTTTAGAGTAAGGGTCGAATGATTCAGGCATGAGAACTATTTAAAGAGAGCGATACAGATCTATATATTGGCCCATGATCTTTTCCCAGTCAAATCTGTTTCTGACTTCCTCCTGGATTCGGTGGCCCATTTTTAATCTTACAGGGATATTTTTTAAGGTCTCAATTCGGCCTGCTATTTGTACTGGTTTGTCGGAAACCTGATACCCTGTTTCACCTTCAATAACTATGTCTCGCGCAATTCCTACAGGCGTAGAAATAATTGGTAAGCCATGCGCTGCCGCTTCAAGGAGAGGCTGCCCGAAATTTTCATACAAAGAAGTGTAGGCGAAAATATCAGCCGTCTGATAAAGAGTTTTTAGCTCTGGTGGGGATTTTTTTCCTACGTACGTAACCTTTTTTTCAAGGTTCAGTTGTTTGGTGAGTTGTTTAAGCTCATTGAGATATCCCGTTCGGGTGACGCTACTGGTTTTTTCCTCGCCGCCAACAATGGTGAGATGGTAGGGGATGTTCAGTTTGCTAACGGCTTGAAGCAATATCTCGATTCTCCTTACTCTTGCGATACGCCCCACAAATAATATTTGCAATTGTTCCGATTCACTGCGAGTTTTTTCAGTGGGTTCAACATCAACTCCCATAGGAATTATATGGATTTTTTCTTTATCTATACCAAATTCCAGAGCATCTTCATATTCAAGCTTGGATGAAACAATTATAGCTTGAGCCTTTTTTGCTGAGGTCTTTAAGGTAATAGCATCGTAAAGGTGATAGGGCAATCTCTGCGCAAATGCAGGAAGATAGTTTTTAAAACCGAGAAGGGAACCGTGAGTATTTAAAACGAAGGGTTTGTTTTTAATGAGAGCAAAAAAAAACTACTGTCCGTTTGGAAATTGCGATAATTATGGCTGTGTAAAATATCAAAGTCCTTCAAGTGCGGAAGCATTCCTGCGCTGACCAGATACCGCATTATTTTAACTTGCGATCTGAATCGATTTACAAAGACCTTGCCAATCTTTTCCTTTTTGGGGAGCTCTGGGGAAACATCGGAGTAGGTGGTGTAAACCGGGGATGAAATTCCCTTGCCCTCAAGGCGGTCTGAGATTTGAAACGCCTGATTTACGGGGCCGCAGATGTAAGGCAAGAACGTTTCTATAGTTCGTAATACCTTCAAAGTTGCTCCAGATTTGAAGAGTCTGATTGCCAGGTCGGATGTTTGATCTGCCTTTCTAAAGTTTTCTTTTCTAAATCGAGGATGCCAATGCTCTGAGTCAATTTTCGAACTTGGTTGGTCAAAGCAGAAATTCGGATGGAAAAGTGAAGGCAAATGACCATGAGGAATAGCAAGCCAAAAAAGAATAAAGTAGAGGTGAATAAAGTGGCCCCGACTAGCTCAGAAACCCATTTCAGTAATCCCTCAGAAACTGATAAAGCTAGCATGGATGTTCCTGTGACGAGCCAGCCCATCGAATACTCTTCGCTTAGATGCTTTCTTCTTACCAGTTCAAAAACGTACGCAACAAGAAAAATACAGATTAGAATGGATATAATTTGAATTTTAGGTGGCATGATTTTACCTTTTGGATACGTTTCTTAGAACGGTAACAAAAATTGATAGAAACATTTTAAAGACGTAATAAATAGTTTTGTGACCATGGTGCATAGACACTTTATCAGGGCTGGCATGCATGGTAACGGGAATCTCTTTGACCTTCAAGCCATAACGATGCATCAGAATAATAAAATCTGCATCAGGGTAGTCAGGGGGATAGTGGTCGCTTGCCGCAAAATGTATGGCCTTCCCTTTAAGAGCTTGGAAGCCTGAGGTTGGGTCGGTTACTTTTTGGCCGCAAAATAAGGAGGCGATCTTTCCAAAAATATAAATTCCTGCATATCTGGCAAAAGATGTTTTGTAAGAGTTGCTATTCAAATATCGGGAGCCGATAACTACATCAACGTTATCTTTTTGCACTTCCTTGATGAGTTCCAGTACATTTTTAGGGTCGTGTTGACCATCTGAATCCATTTGGATAACAATGGAGAAATTTTTTCTTGCAGCAAATATAAACCCGGTTTGCAATGCAACACCATAACCTGAATTATAAGGAAGAGAGATAACGTTGGCGCCATGACTGCGGGCGACACTTTCTGTGCTATCCGCAGAGCCATCATTAATAACAAGAATTGGAATTCCCGGTGCTTTTTGTTGAATCGCTTCCAATACAGCACCAATATTGTTTTCTTCGTTGTAAGCGGGAATGATTATTAAGGTTTTGGGATGGCCTTTCAAGGGACCCTTGGCGAAAGTGGTTTCCAATTCATCATTTTCCAGGATCACGGCCTGTTGCAATGATGATTGCGTTACCTGATAACTGAGGGTTTTCATTCAAACAGGATCTTTCAAATCTATATCATGAAAAATCATTTCAAAGCTGCCCGGAAACCCAGAAATTAAAAGGGAAACACTTACAGGCGCGAGCCTTTAAAATCTTAGCACTACAGGTAATAAAACGGTTTATATTTGAATAAACTTGACCCTTAATCGGATTCTATTTTATATGAAATATAAGCCTTTGTAAACAATAGGGTTATGGCTATGGAGGGGGGGTGCTGAAAGGGGTGCCTGAAAGGGGTGACGAATAATTGAAAAATAGAGGGCTTATAGGGTGTAAGGATTTTGCAAATTTGCCAGTCGAAAGGCTTCTCTTACGCGTGCAGTCAATACTTTCAGTAATGGCATTAAAGCTTGTGGATTAAGGTCTTCAAGTGAATTAAAGCATTCCTGAGTTAAAACTGTGACCTTGCTTTTGCTCAAGGCTTTTACCGTTGCAGAGCGGGGTTTGCCATCAATCAATCCCATTTCTCCAAAAATATCATCCTGATCCAATACTCCGATCACCTGTTTTTCTCCCTGGTTATTCAGGCAGAAAACTTCAAAAGTTCCTGCTTCAATAAGGTAAGCACAATCACTAGGGCTTCCAGCCTTGAACACCACATCGCCAGGATTGAAATATAAGGTTTTCATTTTTTTATCTCCTTTTTATTTAGCATTTTATATTCCATTGTGTTTGATAATTCTACTTGCGTTCCGTCATTTTTCAGTTGGCCTAAAGTGTCTCTCAGTCGGTTGGTTAAAGTCTTTACGAGAATGACAAAAAACTTCGGGCTATATTTAGAAAGGAATGCGAAACGAGCATTATCTACTACTGTTAAGCTGGAGTTCTCAAGTGCGATGGCTGTGGCAGACCGGGGATACTTGTCGATCAAACCCATTTCACCAAATAGATCAGACTTTCGTAGAATTCGGACGAGAGTTCTTTTACCGTAATCGTTTTCCTTATAAATGCCCACCTTTCCTGATCGAATGATATAGGCGTATTTACTCTGTTCCCCTTTGCGGAAAATAACTTCTTCCTTTGAAAATGTAGTAGTGGTTTCCATAATTTTGGTTTTCTTAAGGCCTCACATTTAATACAGGGCCTTTGAAATTTTCCCAGAGCAAGTCTGTGGTGTTTCTTAACCGGTGAGATAGAACTTCCAATAAAGGCCTTAGCGCGAACGGGTCGTGTTTTAATAAATAATCAAACGTTTTTTTGCTGATTACTGAAACTTGGGTATCTTCCAGGGCAATAGCTGTCGCTGTTCTCACCTCATTATCTATGAGACCCATCTCACCAAAGATGTCATTTTTTCTAAGAATGGCGACTACCTTGCGCTTGCCGCGTTGGTCGGTTTCAGAAATGATTCCTACTTTTCCTGTATCAATCATGTAGGCACTGTTTCCGTAAGTCCCTTCCCGGAAAATGAAGTCGTATTTTTTAAAATGTTTTGTTTCCATGATTCTATTGACTCCATAGGTTTTAATGTATCGCTAGTTTGTTGTTAGTCGTTGTACGGGTTTTCTCTTGCCTGGCTCCAAGTTTAAGGAATCCCATTGTTTCCCTTAAACGGCCGGTTAAAATTTTTAAAATGGGTAGCAGGGCTTCCGGTTTTTCCTTAACAAGATTTTCAAAATTTTTCCGTGTCATTACATAGACCACAGAATCTTCGAGAGCCCGGGCTGTTGCAGAACGAGGTTGCCCGTCAATCAAACCCATTTCTCCAAAAATTTCATTTTCTGTTAGGCAGCCAATCACCTTTTGGCCCTCCAGCGTGTCTTCGATAATTTCGACCACACCGGAATCGATGATGAATGCGCAGTCGCTAGGGGTTCCCTGGTGAAAAATGGTTCCGCCCTTTTTAAATTTTTTTCTAAAATTCATATGCCTCACCCAAAAAAGCTTTGAAATAAGTTTACACTTATTTATAAATAAGCAATTACTGGGCCAATTTAGGTAACTTTTTCAAACAATTTTGTAACATTGCCTAAAATAACGTCTTACCGAATAAAATAATTGTTTTTAAGTATAAATTTTCTTAAAAAAATTATTAAAATGTACCTTATGTGTACACAGATGTATTATTTTTTATAAAATTTAGCAGGCGAAGGAGGGATTAGCTTTGGTTGATTCTGGTTATGAGAAGATTGAGTCTGCCAAAGCTCTTTTTATCAAAAAAGAGGGAAATTCGAGGTAATTTCAAGTACTCTTTATTTTTTAATTCTTCCTTTAAAGGGTCAGTGGATTCGATTTTTCCCTTATGAAGGATATCCTGAAACTCATTGTTAAGATTGGCGAGACACTCAGCAGAAAGGGCGCTGTTGAGTCTCAAAATGGTTTTCTCCCTCACATAACGGAGGGAGTGGAACACGCGGTAAAACGATTTAATATGGCTCACGGCTTCTTCAGCATTGCGAGCCCTTTTTATTAGATGACCGTCTTCTATAGAGCAATAGCCATTTTTTATCAAAATGGAGTCGAGAAAATGCAGCCATTTATCCCAATAATCGTCATCTTTATGGTCAAGCAAGACAATGGGTCTTGGCATGCATTTTCCGGTTTGAAAGAGGGTGATATTTTCGAAGCCCTCATCCAATGTTCCAAATCCGCCAGGGAGAAGCACTGTAGCGTGTGATTCTTTTATAAAGACCAACTTGCGAGTGAAGAAGTATTTAAACTCCAGAAGGTTTGGAGAGTCACGAATGAAAGGATTTGCTGCCTGCTCATTAGGAAGCTTGATATTTAAGCCAAAACTTTTGCCTTCCCCGGCTCCTTCGTTGGCGGCTTCCATCACTCCTCCTCCTGCTCCAGAAATTATCAGGAATCCGTTTTCCACAAGAGCTTTAGAAAGGTCTCTCGCGAGGACGTAATTGGGGTCCGCCTTCTCTAGTCTTGCTGACCCAAACAGGGCGACCTTGCGAGTTTCTCGATAGGGTTTGAATAAATTAAAGGATGCTCTGAGCTCTTTAAGGGTTTTGTTGATAAGCTTGTAGTCCCCCAGATCTTTATGCTCATTGGCCATCAGAAAAAGGGTGGTCAGGATTTCTTCAAACAATGCTTTATCGATACAACCATGAGAAAGCTTACTAATTAGCTCCTTAATTTCCGGATCGATTGGGTCGTTTAAGTTTGGGCTCATAATTTAGCATTCACTGGATGAACAAGTAGGGTTTCTCTGAAACTTTCATAAGACGATTTTTATTAGCAATTATTTTTATACCCTCGATTAAATTGCTACAATCATACTCAGCACTCTGTTAACCTTTCTGGATCGAAACGGAATAGGAATTCAATTATGAATGATAAGGTATTAATCATAACCATTTTCAGCCTTTTGGGAATTGGTTTTATAGCGGTACTTTTTGTTGCGATACCCTGGTTTACCAATTACCTGTTACCCAATTGGAGAGATACCTTGGTGGACAGTGGAATCGTAATGGTTGCCATAGTTCTTTTTGTATATGGGTTTTATATGAACACACGAATGCATTAAGATTTTAGTATTTCTATGGATGAAAAAAAACTGAGAATCGCCCTTGCGGTTCTGTTGATATTGGGCTTTCTTTCCCTGTTTATTGTAATCATTCCCTGGGCGAATTGGGGCCGCATACCAGACTGGAAAAACGTGGCCATCGATAACCTTTTAATGGGAATCATCTTTGGGGCCATTGTCTATGGAATATATATGGGTTCGAAGACCATGTAGTTTGATCCATCAATTTTGTGTTTTTCGAATCTTAAATCCTACCAAGGCAAAAATCCCAATAGAAATAAGAGTTCCCCCAACCCCAAGCATAAATTCCCCAATATAAAAAGTCACGCCGAGGTTGAAGGCCAACACACCAAAATACAATCCAGGACCCAAAAGAGCCTGTGCCGCTATCTGGCTGGTTTTGGCTGGCATTTTACGATCCAGCCATGAGTTTAAAGCCGCAAAGCAGGTTAGGGTCGTAGCCGCTACAAAAATCCAGCCAGCAAAGTTTGTTAAAGGAATATGAAAATATTCTCCAGGTTCCCGGTAAAAATATATTTTTCCTAGAAACCAGCGATCTCCCAAAAACGCAACAGGATCAATAACGACATCCATCAGCATGCAAAGAATGGAGGCTGAAGCGATCACTTTAAACGAATGTTTGATAGGGCCAATGTCTCCCAACCTTATGTCCCATCCCTTTTTGTTGAGAGGTGCCCACAAAAGCAAACTCAAAGTGTAACTCACGTATATAAGAAATGAAAAGGAAAGAGAGTCCATAAAAGGCACGTTGCTTATCCAAAGTTCCTGGTCTCGCGTGGTATCGATATAAGTGTAAAATCCGAAAGGAAAGCCGTTTCTAGTAGAAGAATATTCGCAAATAAAGGCGATGGTGTAGGCAAGAACAGTGAATATCAAAGAGCGGAGGACACCCATATTTAAAATGGCGATTGTCAGATAAACCGCTAGAAACACAAAAACATAGGGGCGAAGTAATACTGTGCCCCAAAGTAGGGAAAGGGTTTCCATAAGTCAGCGGCGGTTTTCCTGAAACCACTGGACGGACTGGCTCAATGCATTTTCTACCGGATTTTGTGGCAGTCCCAGTTCTCGAATGGCTTTGGAAGAATCAAAATACATAAAATATTTTGCCATTTTCACTCCAGCCAGGGGAACTGCAGGAGGCTTTTGAGTTATTAGATTAGATGCAACCTCACACGCCAGGCCTGCCGCATAAGCCACCCAATAGGGCATCTTGATAGACGGAGCTTTGATGCCGGTAATCTTTTCAAGAGCCAGAAGG
>JABJCF010000574.1 GCA_018665625.1 Nitrospina sp.
CTCTCCTAAAATATTCCATTATTTTTTGTTCGATTAATCGAAAACCAGGAAGAAACACATTGGTCTTTAAAAGAAATGAAGCCCGCATGCAAAATCGGTATAAAAACTGACCCGCGCAAAAAAAGCGCATGCATATGAAATTTCTGCCGGCTGAAGCAACGGGTGGAATTGAAAGTTTAAAATAAATTAAATTGTTACTTTTTAGGCATGGATATTATGAAATAGTTTTTAACGGCTTTGGCTGCCACAAGTTGATTGGCAAATTCGCTGGCCTTATTTTTTGATGCGAACTGTCCCACTCTCAACTTATACCAATGACCACCGGATCGTCGTTTTGATTTAACTACATATAAATCCTCAACATTTTTTTTCTTCAACTTTGCCACCAGTTTATTAGCTTGTTTTGCTGAGACCACGGCTGCAATTTGGACCGTATAAACACGGTTTTCTTTTTCACCTTTAGAGGAGTCGGATGCCAACTTTGATTCGGGCGTAACTATATTTATTCCAGAGCCGCTAATAGGAAACCAAACTTCCTTAAAACCAAGGCCAACCACGATAATTATTGAAAAAATGGCAAAACTAATCAGTTTTATGTTTAAGGGAAGATTTCCAAATTTATAGGCACCCTCCAATAATCGCAACAAAATCCATTTACCAGTATTTCTTATAACTTTTCCGAACCAAACCAAAACTTTCCAGGCCAAATTTGCTTTAGATGCGACCAGGCCCATTTCAACTTTCAATCGCTTTAAATCTTGCAAATCTTCTTTTCTAAACAACTTTACTTTTTGCAACTTGTAAGCGATCCGCACTTCATCAGACTTTGACCTTAACTCCTGCTGCTGGCCTGGCTCTAATTGGGTAAAATTTTCCTCGCATTTTCTATGCAAATCTGGAGCGAAACCTACCAGATTTCCATCGCAATACGATTGTCCTAAAATGGTTTCTATTTGATCCCTCCCCTTAACAGAAAACTCCAAAGCCTTGACATAGAATCGCAAAGCTCGTTCATCTGTTCGGTGGTGGGCCAAATAGATAGGGAGAACAAATTTAACAATGTCTTCCGAAAGATCATTATCCGCTTCCAAAGCACTCAAAAACAAAGGTTCAGTTTGTCCAGACCATTGTTTAGCCTTTAGAAATATTTTTGCCAAATATGAAGTAAGAACGGGATCATGGGCCTCTTCCTGTTGAAACATTATTAACAACAAATCCATCTCCTGCTGATTCAGCTCCTGCCCTCGGTTTAATATAGATAGGAGAGGCTTTCTAAATCGTGAGTTTTGTGGGCTTTGGATAAAAGCTTGAGCGTAAATATTTAAAGCATGGGGTGACTCTTCTCCAATGGAAAGAAGGTAATCGGCATACTGGAGGACGCTCAAATTGCGATACCGTTTTCCCGTGGATGGCAGGAAGTGTGAAGAATAGGTAAACGCAATCAGGTTCTCAAACTGGCATTTGATATTATCAACCACTGATTGGGGAGAAATATTTTTTAGGCCATGCAAGGCATTATAAAATCGTTGTTCACCCAGCATTCCGTATCCAATAAAACCAAAAAACAAACAAACAAGAAACATTGATAACTGTATGACGAAGTCATCGAATACAACATTGGGCAAAGCCACTTCATGTATGAAATAAAGACCCGAAAAGCCCAACCCAAGCATAAGAAAGAGCGTTGCTGTCAATCGAGCGAAATAATATTTAAGCGTTTGATACAACATAATTTTCTACTAGTTTGATGAGTCTTGTAATTCTTCTGTCTCTTTTTCCGGTTCCAAATCCAAAATGGGTAGCGGGGACAGATCCACATCTTCCTTTACCGCAACCTGGATTTTTTCAAGAGAAAATTCACCTGGCAACCTTCCTGTTTCAACATCAACTGTTGCAAATTTTATATTTTCGGGAACAGGAAAATTCACCTTGGTTTTTCCTTCAAGTGCTTTTTGCATATAATAAACCCAGATAGGTGCTGCAGCACTGGCTCCTGTCAGCCCTTTACCTGATTTGGTCCTCATCGAATCATTATTATCGAATCCCACCCAAACCGAGGTCGAAATATCTTTAGTAAAACCATTAAACCAGGCGTCCTTAAAATCATTAGTGGTTCCTGTTTTTCCCGCTGCTGGATGTTTAAATCCCATCCGCCGGATAATGCGTCCCGTCCCTCTCTCTACAACCCCTCGCATCATATCCAGTAAGGGGTAAAGAGTATCAGGTGAAAATTGCTGCACCCCTTGATAATAATGTTCGTAAAGACGGTTGCCCTGGAAATCTTCAATTTTTTGAATTAAATAAGGCTCGTTATAAATCCCAAGATTCGCAATAACGCTATAAGCGGATGCGATTTCAATAGGTGATACACCGGAAGTACCCAGTGCTAGTGAAAGGTGTTTTCCAAGCGGACTTTTTATGCCAAATTTTCTAGCGGTTCGAATAACCTTTTCCGGTCCCACCTGCTCCATTAGTTTTGCCGAAACGATATTAATGGATTTCAACAGGGCCTTCTTTAAGATGATATTGCCTGCATATTCTTCATCAAAGTTTTGCGGTTCCCACGGTTTAGTGCCAGGAATTTCAATCTTGATAGGTTCGTCCACAACTACCGTAGCTGGAGAAATCCCTAAAGATTCCATGGCTGTTAAATATACAAAAGGTTTAAAAGATGAACCTGGAAGCCTATTATTTGATACAGCACGGTTGAATTGGCTATGGGAATAGTTTTTACCACCTAACAAGGCCTTAACTGCACCACTTTTATTTTCGATTGATACCAGTGCCACCTGCAATTTTTCCGATGCGAGTTTCTTTTGCACCCGTCCTTTTAAAGCTTCCAAATGGTTGCGAGCACCCCTCAAAGCAAATTGTTGATACCTTGTATCTAGAGTCGTAAATATTTTTAATCCACCAAAATGCACCAATTCTTTACCATAATCTTTTTCAAGCTTTGATAGGACTTCATCAACAAAATATAAATTAGGATTGGATTCAACTTTAGGACTGGCAAGATTAATGGCAGAATTTAACGCTTCCTCCTTTTCGGCATTTGAAATCATCCCTTCAGAAGTCATTCGCTTTAAGACATAATCAGTTCGTCGGATTGCTTTTTCATAATGCACAAACGGGTTGGCATTATTAGGGGAGTTTGGCAGGCCAGCAAGCATAGCCGCTTGCAAAAGAGTTAACTCACGCGCTCTCCTATTAAAATAAACTTGAGAAGCTTCTTCTATTCCATAAGCACCACTTCCAAAATAAATCTGATTACTGTAGGCCTCGAGTATCTGCTCTTTGCTAAAAGTTACTTCTAGTTGAAAAGCAACCAGAAGCTCTTTAATTTTTCGTATCCAGTTTCTTTCAAAAGAAAAAAATAAATTCTTGGACAGTTGTTGCGTGATGGTACTTCCCCCCTGCGCAATTCTTTTAGTTCGCAGATTGGTGAGCAGTGCTCTCACCAGGCCTCGATGGTCTATTCCTGCATGACTATAAAATCGAGAATCTTCAACAGCAATAATTGCTTTTAAGAAATCCGGGGAGATGTCCTCAAAACTTACGGGGTGTCTTTCACCTAAAACCTTAATCCGCTCACCATCTGCAGAGTAAATCTCAGTGGGCAAACTTAAATTGATATGCTCCAGGCTCTGTGGAAGTTGTGGTAAGTCCTTACTCAACCAGAAATAAAGACCAGAAACAGTAAAGAACGAAATAAGAATTAGAAATACGATTGTTAGATTTAGAAACTGTAGCAAGCGGCCAATCAAGGAGTCACCTCAAATGAAGATTGTGGTTCAGCCAGACCTTCTGCCAAAGCATCTGATCTATCAATTTGGGATAAAATATTATTAGCCAATTCCATTGCCACAGGAATAAATAAAACTCCCGTGTAATAATCAGTATCATATTCAATTCCAAACACAAGATGCTGGGCAGTCTCTTCTCCCGGCACAACCTCTGAGACTCCGACGCGGGTAATGTAATAGTTTTTTTCTAAAAACCAGCGAGGCTCTGGAAATACCGCAGTTTGGGTAACCGAGTCCAGACTCTTCAATACCGGCAAAACTTCATCAAATCTAAAAATACGATTTTTCTTAAAATTGGAATCCTCCAGAGTTCCTCGTTTTATAGACCGCGTGGCTTGAATATCCAAAATCGTATCAATGGATAAAAATATTTCATGCGCAGGAATATTTTTCTGATCCAAAAACTGAAGAGTGATCCACGGCCCAAATCGTTTTAAAAGAACACGATTCCAATTCTTTGCAGAGTCGAGGCTAATCAAATCATAAGGAGAAATGATTTGTTCTGATCCTAGCCCTGGAAAGTCAAAATACAGTTGCAGAAATTTTTCGCGGGTAACCACCAAAGGAAAACCCGGGGCAACATTTTCAAACAATTGTTTGAGAGAGGAAATGCCCGAGGCGCTTTCCTCTTGAATATCCAAGGAAGAACGGATGGATTGAATTTGGGCTTGTGCGATGAGAGACTGTCTATCCCGCTCCCACATCCGACCCAATTGAGGTCGTTTGTGGTTTTGCCACTTTAAGTAATAACCGACGCTTTTTTCAAACAGGTTGGTATAAAACTCAAGAAAAAGAAAAGCGGAGAGAATGACTAGTCCTGCGACACTGTGCCACGGCCTTCTGACACCGGCAAATTTCACAAATTTTTATCTCACGGTGATTTTATTAATAGTACGGGTAACCATTTTAAGCTTGTCTATCTTTTCTTGCAAAGCTTTTTTGTCCAGTTTTTTCCTACCGGGCTTTCTTTTAGTTTTTGGCTTTGGAGGGGTTTTAATTTCAATTTTAACCTTAGGGGTCATTTTTCTTTTTCCTTTGCGCCCCTTTCCCGCTTTCTCCGATAGCCTACTGACCACCCTTCCAGTTTCAACGATCTGAGTCATGGAATCCATACAATCTTTTTTCAAACGAGGTGGCATTTTTCTAAATAAAGTCAAAATGCGTTTTTCGGAGTCATCGATTGTCATCAATTCCTGTTGATCAGGATCCTTAAAAGCCACCTGACCGACCTTGAAGTCGATGGATTGAACCTGCACAGGGGAGGTTCCTTTATTTATTTTTTCAAGAGGGGCTATATCATTCGGTTCAATTGCAGTGGTCAGTAACTGCTCAAGAGAAATATTACCCAAGCGAGCAATTTTCACAAGAACCGAAACAGGAGCATCCCTTTCCCCCGCTTCATACCTCACAAAAGTCCGGAACCCAACCTTTAAAATCTCTGACATTACAGATTGAGTGCAGCCCAATTCTTTCCTTATCGTTTTCAAATTTTTCGCCAAAACAGACATTACTTTTCCCAAAACAATACTTATGTTTACATCTAGTTTAATTCTAATGCCTGACATTAATTATTACAATATAACTTTGCCGTACTTTAAGTTTTTAATTTTTATTTTCCATAATTTATTCGGACCACCTTCAGGTGCATTTCGAAAGCAATATTGCTGTAGAAAGTCAAAAAACAAACGCTCCACTCTATATTCGTCAATAATGCACATAAATGCACAATACTCCCGCCACCCATAAGTGCCCATAAATAAATGGTTTAAAATGAAATCCTCATAAATAATAAAAACGGCATAGGACTTGCTATTTATCAATTAAAATAAATTGTTAATAAATCCGTGGAGTCTCCGTTATGGAATCAGATGATTTTTTTGAAAAAGAGTATGAAAATTTAAATGATGCAATTTTAGAGGCTATTGTATCCTCCAGAGAAATCAGGAAAATACTTGAGACACTAAAGAAACAGGAGCAAATCGACAATAAGTCAGTGCTAAATTTGTTTCTCAGTCTAGATGAACTATATGAAATGATTTCCGAAAAGAAAAACAGCTCCATGGTTTACAAATTGGAGCCTGTGGAATCAAATACATCCGCAGAGAAAGAGGAAACTAAAAAGAGAGTTTCCACTACAGGTAAAAATAAAGACATTATCGACGGAAAATCACTGTCCCGAAATGAAGCTCTTTTTGAAAATTTTTATCAGGGAAAGTTTAACGAGGATACCTGGATGAAGAAGGCGCGTATCCGGCTGCAATGAATTAATGGTGGGGGAAATCTTAACTAGTTTTTAAAGATCTTGGATTCACAAGCGATGTATTTGATTTGTTTTAATGGGACAACAAATATCTCGTCGGAAGTCGTAACCTCAAATAATTCTAAATCATCACTGAAGCCATGCTTTTCTGTGGTTTCGAGTATAAGCTCCTGACTATCTACAAACACAATTTTCAATCTGTACTGCATTTCGATCCCCTTTCTAAAAAACAGGACTGCCTATTTGGCTTCATCCTCTTTACACTACCTTCAATTAATTTGGGTAAGCCACACTCTCGAATTTTTTTGATAAGGGATTATTGAGGTATCCCTCAACATAATTTTTCAAATACCCTTTTTCATATAATTTTTTATTCGAAAGATCTGAATTGATTTTGTGAAGCACCTTGAAACGCACATTCGGGAACTGTTCTTTAAAATCATCAAAAGACCTGCCTGAGATATCCCTCTCATCGTTGGAGGACTTCTCCATAATAACCCGAGGCAAATGAATTACCTTTTGGTTTGTAATTCTCTTAGCTACATCGTCAAAGGTGAGCAGGGTCGTGCAATCAGAATCCCCGCCAAGAGTCGCATTAGGCACATATAAGAAGCGTGCGCGCCCCGGACGAAACAGCGTCAAAATTCGATGTACGTTACCCGCCATCACAATCCAATCTTTTTTCTCAAGCTCACAAGCATCAAATGTTTTGATGATCTTATTCCTGTTCAAAAATGCAGTAATATCTGACTCTGTATGAATCATCTGGATATTAGAAATATCCATATCGTATATTTTTCTAGCTTCATCAGGAAGAAACCTTTTTCCCTGTCGCATCAATTTTGTCGTATCGCCATCGATATATTTCAATGGAGTGAGACACCCCATCCAAAGTAGACAGGTCTTATTGATTTCTGCAATTCTCTTGGCGTCTTGCGACATGGTCCCCGGACCAAATGAATAAAAGTTTGCAGACGTTACAGACGGGCCATCCAAGACCGCTAAAACCTGATCGACCGAGGGCCCTTTAGGCATTAATTGTTGGCGATAAGATCCCAGAGTAATAACTGATAATTCAAAATTGATACGCCCGGGATACTTGTCGGCTAGCCGATTGATCCTCGCCGGATCAAAATAACCCACCGAAAAAACCGTGATCTTCTTATCAGTTTGATCGAGAAATTCTTCAATCCAATCCATCGCTTTTGGGTGAAGGGCAAGATCCGTCCATTCCATATACTC
>JABJCF010000575.1 GCA_018665625.1 Nitrospina sp.
ATATGGGCTCTATCGAATTTTTCAGGGACGACTAATTATGAATGGGGGGCGGCTTAAAGATGAAAGCGATAAATTAAGCCCTATAGACAACAAATATCTGGATAAGATAATTAGGGCGGCTTACTCAATGAATGTGTTAATTGAAGACATTCTGCAGTATTCTCAAATCGCTGTAGGAAAGATTGAGCATGAAAAAGTTTGCCTGAATCAATTGGTTGAGGAAATAAAAGAGCAGCTGGAAGATTTGATAGAAGGTTCCAAGGGTACTTTGATATTCAAAAACCTTCCGCGTATTGAAGGCAGCAAGTCGCAATTATATCAATTGTTTCTTAACTTGATTAAGAATGGGTTTAAGTTTCGAAGAGCAGATACCCCGCCTGTTGTTACTCTTGGTTGTATTGAAAATGGCAATAATACCTGGAAAATATCAGTGGAAAATAATGGTATTGGTTTTGATGACAAATATTCGAAGAAAATTTTTGAACCATTTCAAAGACTTAATCCTCAGGGCGAGTTCGAAGGTTCTGGTGTTGGACTGGCAATTTGTGAGAAAATTGTAATGCGGCATGGTGGGACGATCCGGGCATATGGAAAACTCGGTGAAGCTGCCAAGTTTGTCGTTGAATGGCCCAGAGAATTTTCAAATTTCTCTCTAGAGCCAAAATGAAGAACTTCGAACATCAGGTTAAACATGTCAGGTGTTACGTCATTAACGATTCCGGTCAAGGGAATGAGCTGTGCCAGTTGCTCGGCGCGGATTGAAAAAAAAGTCGGAGGACTTAAGGGGGTTTCTTCTGCCAAAGTTAATTTTGCTGCTGAAATAGCAACGGTTGAGTTTGATTCCGAAAAAATTCAAGCAGAACAATTTCCTTTAGAGATCAAAAAACTAGGATTTGAAGTCCCTTCCACGCGTCAATCCTTTCAGGTCGGGGGCATGACCTGCGCCTCTTGTGTTTCCCGGGTTGAAAACAAATTATCCTCTCTTCCTGGCGTGTCGGATGTCAAAGTTAACCTAGCCACTGAACAAGCATCTATTGAATATCTTCCCGCGCTTATTAGCTTTGAACAATTGAAAGAAGCGTTAGCCGATGCCGGCTATCAATTATTTCCCGCAAAACAAGGTTTGCCTTCCGATGAAGAAAATAGGCGTATTAAGGAGTTGGCTTCTTTAAAGCTTAAATTAATCTTCAGTGGTGTTGCCAGTATTCTGGTGATGGGCCTAAGCATGAAAGGAGATGTGCTTGCGCTGCCGATCTCTTTAAATCTTTTGTTATTCATATTAGCTACTCCTGTGCAATTTTATTGCGGTTGGCAATTTTATCGCGGAACGTGGAATGGCATGCTTCACGGATATGCGGATATGAATACATTGATAACGGTAGGCACTTCCACAGCATATTTGTACAGCACGGTCGCGACAATTTTTCCTTCATTTTTAAGTTTAGCTGATGAAAAGATGCCGGTGTATTTCGATACTTCGGTGATGATCATTGCTTTGGTTTTATTGGGAAGGTGGATGGAGTCGCTTGCCAAGAGTAGTGCTTCAAATGCTATTAAGAAACTGATGCAGTTGCAACCCAAAACAGCAAAGGTAGAGCGCCAGGGGGAAGAGCATGAAGTCGAAATTTCAGAACTAGTCTTGGAAGATCGCATCATTGTTCGCCCTGGGGAGAAAATTCCGGTGGATGGGAAAATATTTGAGGGCAGTTCTTCGGTTGATGAATCTATGCTGACGGGGGAAAGCGTTCCCATTGAAAAGATAGTTGGTGATGAGGTCTTTGGTGCCAGTATAAATAAGATTGGATTCTTTAAAATGAAAGTAACCCGTTTGGGTCAAGAAACCACTCTGGGGCAAATAATAAAACTGGTGGAAGAGGCACAAGGATCAAAAGCACCGATTCAGAAGTTGGCCGATAAAATTGCAGGGATATTTGTGCCCACCGTGATAATCCTGGCAGTGGGCTCTTTTCTTTTCTGGTGGATATTTGGAGATTCAGTGGCTGAGCTTCCTGGTTCTAATTTAACTTTTGCTCTTATGACGTTTATTTCTGTGTTGATCATTGCCTGCCCTTGCGCATTAGGTTTGGCAACCCCAACCGCTATCATGGTCGGTACGGGCCGAGGCGCGAAAATGGGAGTCCTGATAAAAGGAGGAGAAGCTTTAGAGCGGGTAGAAAAACTAAATACCATTGTCTTTGATAAAACCGGAACTCTAACCTGGGGGAAACCGGAAGTCGCTGACGTTCTTCTGGCACAAGGCACTCAATGGGATACAAGCCAACTCCTCTTTTTTGCAGGAACATTGGAAAAGGGATCCGAGCACCCATTGGCGCAAGCGGTGGAAATCGAAGCTAAAAAAAGAGGGTTAAAACTCGATTCGCCGGAAAAATTTCAAGCTTTGCCAGGCTTTGGTGTTCAGGGAAAAGTAAATGGTAAAAATGTATTGCTGGGAAACAAAGGATTGATGATAGAAAACCAGATTGATATATCATCCCTTGATGGTCAATTGACTAAGTTGACGGAAAATGGAAAAACCCCAATGATCGTTTGTGTTGACGGTCTGGTTGCAGGAGTCATTGCTACAACCGATGCTTTAAAGCCACACGCAAAGGAAAATATATTGCGTCTAAAAGAAAAAGGATTGGATGTCATCATGTTAACAGGGGACAACGCTAAAACGGCGTTAGCGGTGGCAGCCCAGCTTAGCATTGATAAAGTGGTTTCTGAGGTTTTGCCTTCAGGAAAAGTTGCAGAAATTCAAAGACTAAAACAATCGGGTAAATATGTTGCAATGGTGGGGGACGGTATTAATGATGCCCCGGCTTTGGCAACCGCCGATGTGGGAATTGCTTTAGGAAGCGGCACTGATGTGGCAATGGAGGCCTCAGATATTACGCTTGTGGGGTCAGACATTAAAGCAGTTGTAGATTCTATAGAGTTGAGTAAAGCAACAATGTCTAAAATTCGGCAAAATTTATTTTGGGCTTTTATCTATAATATCATCGGCATTCCCATTGCGGCTGGGGTTTTGTATCCGTTTTATGGAATTCTTTTGCAGCCTGTGTTCGCTGCTGCGGCAATGTCTTTAAGCTCTGTGTCCGTAGTTGGGAATTCTCTTCTGTTGAATAAACACGTTAGTTCATAGCCAACCTTATTGTTGTGACACAAAGGCCTCAAGGAAAAAAGCTTCTGCATTTTTTATTCTCAGCATTTATTGTGCTGATGTTTTTTGGTTTTCTTGAAACAGTTTTATATTTATCTGGATTTCAACCAACCATACCTTTTAAAAAATTTGCAATCCCGGCCTGGATGGAGGAATTGGATTCATTGGTGTTGGCAAAGTATCAGGGCTTTGTGGTTGAACAAGGTTTTGTAAATGAAGATGTATATGCTTATCGACCCGATAGGCGCTATGGATATTTGCTGAAACCAAACCTGGAAATTACGGTTTCAAACTACTCGTCTGCTGCTTTTATTGAAAAACTCCCACCTTGGACCATTCGATCAGATTCATTAGGCAATCGTATTCCCGTATCACATTCTGACTCTCAAGAAAAAGCTTTAGAAACTCAAACTCTTCACGTGTTGGGAGACTCTAGCAGCTTTGGTTGGGGTGTGAATTTTGAGGATTCATACTCACAACGACTTGTGCAGAAATTAGAAGAGACAGTAAAAGATAGAAGTATTGTTTTGAAAAATTATTCAACCCCGGGTTTTACTTCTTTTCAAGGAAGGTTAATACTTGAGGAGAAGGCGAACATAAAAAAAGATGATCTGGTTTTAGTTTCCTTTGGTTCCAATGATTCTTATCCTTCCAAAAATTCAGATCGCTGGCATTTTCAAACGCGCAACTCCATGGCAGGGAAAATAAGTTGGTCTTTAAATCGATTGCTATTAGTAAATTGGTTGCGAACTTTGATTTATTCCATGCCTGAACTTACGCCGGTGGAAACAAAAAATCGCAGAGTTTCATTGCAGGATTATCAGGAGAATTTAATTTCAATTTTTGAAACGATTTTGCAGAGAGGAGGAAAGCCTCAATTTATAAATATATGTAATAGGGATAAGTATCGCGAGGCTGCTGTGGAAACAGCAAAGGCTCTCCAAGTGCCATTTTATAATTTTCCCGAAATCTTTGACTCGTATTTGTCAAAAGTGCATGACTTGTATCCGGAAAAATTTGTCACATACTTCGAGGCTTACGGGGAATTGATTGAGAAAGAAACTCAGCTTGTCTTTTTGTTTCCAGATCTTTGCCATCCCAACGCTATCGGACATCAATTAATGGCGGATATTGTTGCTGCTGAGGGTAAAATTTTCAATTGAATTTATATTCTTTGAAAGGCTCACCGTTCCATGTATATCTACAATCAACCCTTCCATATTATCCAGGGAATCAAGTAGTGCGATCCCCTTTTCAGGACCCAATACAAAAATCGCTGTTGCGAGGGCATCGGCATCCATAACATTGTCTGCAATGACTGTAGTTGACATAGCTCCGTTTGAGGGGCGACCGGTTTTAGGATCAAGAATATGATGATAGCGTTTTCCACCCAATTCAAAATATTTTTGGTAATCGCCTGAAGTTGCAATTGCTTTTTTTGATGTGGAAAAAGATGCTAGCAGGGATTCTGGGTTTCTGGGGTGTTGTAAACCAATTTTCCAGGAAAGACTGTCTGATCTTTTTCCCAGAGTTATTAAGTCGCCGCCAGCGTTTATCAACGCATTTTTAATTTTATTATTCTTTAATATCTCTATTGCCCTGTCTACCGCATATCCTTTTCCTATAGCCCCTAAATGCAGACGCATTCCTTTTTTAGGTAAAAATACAGTATTTTTTTTTATTTGAATGTTTCTATAGTCTATTAGTTTTGCCGTATCTGCGATGGTGGTATTTGAAGGAAGGCCAGGTTCGTCAAAGTCCCACAACTCCTGGGCGGGACCAATAGTAATGTCAAATGCACCCTCCGTTTGTTCCGACCAGAATAGGGATCGCTGAATGATTTCCAGTACTTCCTGGGAAACTGGTACGAAATTTTTTCCAGCAGCCTGATTTATTCTGGAAACTTCCGAAGTGGGGAGATGGGTGCTCATTAAATTTTCCAGCCGGCGAATTTCCTGAAAGGCTTGTTGAATCGAACTGTATGCACTTTCTTGATCTATTCCGCTAACAGAAATTTCGACCAACGTCCCCATAAGAAACTGCGAACGCTTATGGTTCTGAGAATTTTGGTTCTCACACGCTGTAAAAAACAGGAAGCTGATTAGAATAAAAGAGAAGAGTTTAGCGGTAGAAAAAGGGACTTGGGTCATCGGTCAAATTCAGATACCAATACTTCTCTGTTATAGGCTGCGACGACCTCGCCTCTATTTACCATTCCTATGACTCGCTTGACATCGTCTTTGTGGACAACGGGGAGTTGCTCCACATCGAGTTGGGCGAATAGCTCCATGGCCTGGTTTAAGTTGTTGTCTGGCGTAAGAGATTTTACAGTCTTTACCGACAGGTCATTTGCGACCACAAGGTCTCCGAGTTCTTCCTCAAAAATCATTTCTCGCACCATATGAAATGACAAGATTCCAGACATTTCACCTCGGCCGTTGACCACAGGAAAATAGAAGTTCTTAGAATAGGAAATGGTTTCTAGAATTTTTCTAAAAGGCATTCCTTCTGGAATACTAGTGACTTCTTTATTCATTACCTCATCAACACGAATCGAATTTAAAATAGAGACTTCACGGCCGTGCTGAATATTTATTCCTTCTTTAAGAAGTTTTTGAATGTAGATCGAGTTTTTCGTAAACCCGCGAAATGTTTGAGCGGAAACAATGCAAGTAATCATAATGGGTAGAATGATTGTGTAGTCATTGGTCAGTTCAAAGAGCATCAATATATTGGTCAAGGGGGCCTGCATCACGGCCCCTGCTACGGCTCCCATCCCAACAAGAGCGTAGGTTTCTGGTGAAGCTGTTAGGTTTGGGCTAATTCCATGAACCAATGCTCCAAATGCTGAACCCAGCATGGCACCCACGAAAAGTGAGGGCGCGAAAACTCCCCCCAGCCCACCCGAACCAAGTGTGACCGAAGTGCTGATTATTTTTATAAAGATTAATATAAATGCCATGCTCCACAGCATTTCTCCAGATAAAGCTTGTTCCATAAACTCATAGCCGTTGCCCAGAATAGCGGGAAAGCCTAAAGAAATGAAACCCACGATCAATCCACCCAAGGCAGGCTTCAGGGGTTTGGGGATAAGAACTTTGTTTGCAAAAAATTCATGCGATTTAAAATAGACCAAAGTGAACAGCCGGGAAACCAGTCCGCATAAAAGACCGAGGAAGAGATAGAGAATGATTTCTGAATAACTGACCAGTTCATGGAC